>CAZZBY010000088.1:0-4750 GCA_964652635.1 uncultured Candidatus Marinamargulisbacteria bacterium
AATGCTCAATACTGGACAAGACCAATTATTTATTGGTCTTCATTTGATCCATGAAGTGACGACTCCGCAAGCATTTGCTATCCTCAAAGAGGAGCACAGTAAGGTCCTATTCCCCAACCGCACATTTGCTACAGTTGATCATATTATCCCAACTACATCTCAAATGCGGCCCTACCAAGATCACCAAGCTGAGGCGATGGCCAGTGCCCTCGAACAAAATGTTAAAGAGTTTGGTATTCGATTTTTCGACATTTCCACCGCCAAACAAGGCATCGTCCATGTCATTGGCCCCGAACTCGGACTCACCCGCCCCGGCATGACCATTGCCTGCGGAGATAGCCACACCAGCACTCATGGTGCATTTGGCTCTCTTGCCTTTGGCATCGGGACCAGCGAAGTCCAAATGGTCCTAGAAACCCAAACCCTAGCCCTCAAACGGCTTAAGGTCCGTCGAATTTCAGTCATCGGAAAACTTCAAAAAGGAGTTTATGCCAAAGATGTCATCCTCAAAATCATTCAAACCTTAGGTGTCAAAGGGGGCATTGGTTATGCCTACGAATTTTGTGGCCCAGTCATCGACACCATGTCTATGGAAGAGCGTATGACCATCTGCAATATGAGTATCGAAGGTGGCGCAAGGATTGGCTATATCAATCCCGACGAAACCACATATTCCTACATCCAAAACCGAGAATTCGCCCCTAAAGGTCCCGTATTTGATCAACAAAAACAATATTGGGAATCCATTAAATCAGATATCAACGCCGTCTACGATGATGTCGTTGTCATCGATGGCAACAACCTCACCCCCATGGTCACTTGGGGTATCACTCCAGGCCAAGCCATCGGTGTTAACGATGCTATCCCTTCATTAGATGACGTCGATAAAGATGACCAAAGCACCATCGAACATGCCTATCGTTACATGGGCTTTACACCGAAATCTCCCATCAGAGGTACGCCTATTAATGTCGCCTTTATCGGGTCTTGCACTAACTCCCGCATCTCTGACCTGAGAGAAGCTGCAAAAATCCTCCAAAATAAAACTATTCATCCCAATGTTCGTACTCTTGTTGTCCCAGGGTCACAACAAGTCAAACGCCAAGCCGAAGCCGAAGGTTTACATAGTATCTTCAAAGCCGCCGGTGCTGACTGGCGCGAAGCTGGATGCTCCATGTGCCTCGCTATGAATCCAGATCGCTTAATTGGCAATGAAATTTGTGCCTCCACCAGCAACCGTAACTTTATGGGTCGCCAAGGTAGCCCCACTGGACGAACCATTTTAATGAGTCCAGCCATGGTCGCAGCAGCAGCCATTGAAGGGTGTATTACCGATGTCAGGGAGTATCTATCATGAAAAGTATCGAGATTAAGCATATCGCAGGAACAGCAGTCCCCATCCAAGGTAATGATATCGATACTGATCGCATCATCCCTGCCAGATTTCTAAAAGAAATTACCTTCGAACACATGGGCAACTACCTCTTCCATGACGAACGAGTTGCCCCCAGTGGTAAACTCACCAGTCATCCTCTCAATCTCCCTCAATTCAAAGGCGCATCGATCATGATCGTCGGCAACAACTTTGGCTGTGGATCAAGCCGCGAACACGCCGCCCAAGCCGTCCTCAGATACGGCATCAAGGCTATTATCGGTGAATCCTACTCCGAAATATTTTCTGGCAACTGCAAAAACATTGGCATTCCCACCCTTACCGTCAGCCCTCTCATCCAAAAAACCCTCACCAAAATGACTCTAGCCTTTCCCGACACCCCATTCCATATCGACCTAGAAACCCTCACACTCACTACCAGCGGGAATACTTACCCTGTAGGCCTTCCAAGAGAATGGCAGCACGCTTTTCTAAACGGCATATGGAATGCCACTTATACCCTCAAAGCCAATATCGACTTAATTAAACAAAAAGATCAGAAATTACCTTACTAAATAAATCTATACTTATCTGACAACTCAATTTGGGCTCAGGTTACCATCCAAAACTAATCGGTATCATATCTCCATTAGAACTCTCAAAAATAAAATATTTTCCATCGATTTCTCACGTCAATAGTTTAGGTGCTTCTAGAAGAGTTATCTATTGGACTGTTGCGAAATACCCCATCTGCACAATTTTCGCCATTCTTAAACACTACCGGCTACGCTGAAGCTCCGCCTCCAAGATCGTCTGCGTATTGCGATCAATTGCACATCGGGGGTATTTCGCAACAGTCCCTTTATTTATCGGCATCTGAAAAACTTAGCGATTTTATGCTATTCTGGTTGATTATTTATCACCTACAAGGAGAACCTATATGGTGACTAAAATTTTACTTGCAATTGTGGTCGTGATGGCTGCTTTTTTGGCGTATATTGCGTTTCAGCCTTCGGAAATGTTTGTGGTGAGGCAGACTGTGATTAATGCTCCTGCTGAGATGATATTTCCTTATCTCAATAATGTTCAAAAAGCGGATGAATGGATGCCGTGGAAGGCGTCGGACTCCAGCGTTAAAATTTCGTATTCTGGGCCGAATGATGGGGTTGGGGCTACGTCGAGTTGGGTGAGTACTGGAAAAATGGGGACTGGCAAAGCAGTGATTGTTGAAAGTATTGAGAATCAGGTAGTGAAAACCCAATTGGCTTATATCAAACCGATGCCGATGGAGCAATTGGCTGAAATTTCGCTGAGCCCGACTGTGAATGGAACTCTGGTTAAATGGTCGGTGAGGGGAAAAAATGCATTTGGCGGGCGCTTAATGTATGTGTTTATGAATGTGGATAAAATGGTGGGAGGGCAATTTGAAAAGGGATTGGCTAAGCTTAAAGTGATGGTTGAAAACCCTGACGATATTGATTACGAATAGCACTTTTCATGCTATCTACTCCCCGTTAATTTTGTTTCATCTGGCACTTTTTCGCTAGTCGAGGATTATTTTTTTTATTTTTGTCTTTATTTTTGGTACAATTTTTTTAGACGTCACTGTGAGTGATTTAAGGAGGGTTTTGAAATGAGTAAATCGAAAGATGTGAAAAAAGAAGTGAAAAAGAAACCAGAAAAATCTCTTAAAGAAAAACGTGCGGCTAAGGCAGAAAAAAAGAAGAAATAAGATTATTTTTTAGTTAATTTTCCTTCGCTAAGGGCTTAAGTGGCAGATGTCATTTGAGCCCTTTTTTATTTCATAACAGTTCCATCGTGCATTTGTGTTTTGTTTGATGGCGGTGTTGACCTATTCTATTGAATTTGGCTTGTTTTTGTTTATAATGCGGAGCATTCCCCATGCTTAATTCATCATTGATTAAATCGAGAGGTTGTCCGTATGCAGTATAAACTTTTGTCGTCTTGTCTTGCATTTACATTTGTTCTTTATCCAAAACCCACACTCAAACCTCCGGTTACTGAGATTAGACCTGCTACGGGGAAGTTGATTTCTGATATTTTTGTGATTACTTCTGAAGCACGGTTAACTGCTGCGATGGAGTGTGTTTTGAAGTCTTGTGGAATTACACTCTCTCCTGATCGAGGTGTTACAGAGGAAGAGCGTATTGTATTGGATCAGGATGACCGATGGAAAGGAATAGTTTGGCAAATTTATGAACAAAAACTGGCTACAAAGTTGCTGACGATTTTAATGAAGCCTGTAGAGGTTTCTCCTTTGCCTGTTTCTGTAACTGTTGAATCTTGCCAGCCTTCCATTGGTGCTTCTGACGTCTCCCTTTATCCGGCCCTTGTGGGTCCTGAGCCCAGGGGTATCCCCGATGATTTACTGCTTAGCGACTATACCTTGGCCTCGGTGCTAGAGGATAGCATGACCCCGTTAGATGCTATTCGTCGAACGGTGGGGATGGAGTCGCGTCGATTGCCTGGGCTGACCTCACAGCTTCCGTTATCGGATGGTCGATTGTTATTTTTTAATGAAAATGGTCGGTTTGAGTTGATTTCTGTGAATCCAGAATCTCATCAACTGGTGTCGGTTTCTGGACAATTGCCGAAACTTACAAAACTGGATTCTGTCGCTTTTTCCCGAGATGGTCACTCTTTACTACTATTGAAACCTAATCTAACGGGGAAGGAAGTCGGTATTTACCGTTTTGGGTTGCAGGAACCCTCTCATCTGACTTTGATTACTACGATTACTGGTATTCCATCTATTACGCAAATCATGGAAACAGAGTCTGCTTTTCTTGTTATTTCACAAGGGAATCTGCATCATATTGATCAAAAAAATCCTGGTGTTCGGGCGACCTTGAGTTATGGCGATGATCAGGTGTCTACTTTGATTCAAGATTCGGCGACCGGTAGGCTTTATTTTTCGACGACTCAAGGGCATGTATATCGCATCGAATCTGGGGAGGGGCTTCAGGGAACTAGGGTAATGTCGACGGATAAAGGCGAGATTCAGATGTGTCGTATTCTGGATGGCCAGATTTTTTTTAGTACGCTTCATGATGTTTATGATCAGAAAGGAACTTGGATCTATCGGCATACATCGACATTGAAAGATTTTCAGGTTGTTCATTGTTTAGGTGTGGAAGGCCATGTCATTATTTCAGGGGCTCAAGATGTGGTGATGACTCATTTTCAAAATCATCATCGACCTCAATTATGGAAAAGCGTTAAACCTGGAGATGCGTCGGCTCAAATGCCGGTTTCTGCCCTTTATCCGATTCGACAGAGGGATGGTTCTTCCTTAGAGGTTGTGGTTGTTCGAAGTGACTCTCAATCAATCACAGTTGAATTGTTGCGATCTGGTCA
>CAZZBY010000089.1:0-4672 GCA_964652635.1 uncultured Candidatus Marinamargulisbacteria bacterium
ATCAATGAGTACCAAACAACTTCGACAACCCCGCGATCCCATCATTCGCAATTGACAAGCTCCTGCCGACTCTCCCAAGGTGGGGAATGTCGCTACTGTATCAGTCACTTCTAACACATGAATACCCAACGTTGACAATAAATAACGCACCGCTTGATTAGGGACAAGCAGTAGTAATGACACACTTTGAGCAAAATAATCCATAATATGGGCACGAAATACAACCGCATCTTGGCAATTTCTAAGCAACTCCGTATTTTGCGTAACCAACTCATGAAAACGGTCCGTGACAGACCGAGAGAGTTCCGTTGAATAGTGAAAATAGCGAGCAAAAAACAGGGATCGATAATCTTCTGCGTTAATTTCAGAGACAAAGTGAGACTTTAAGGCGTCCAATGAGAGAGGCAAGAGAGGTTGTTGGAGACTATCGTAAATCTCACTGTTAACTGGGGATCCTTCTAAATCCTGACGAAATGCCGTAATGAGAAGATTATTCTGAGGGGAGGTATCGTCAAAATATTGGGGGATATTAAAAGTGGAAGAGCGGCTTGCCTTCCACCCTGGCATTTGAGCAGAAAGCGCAATATTACTCTGCCCCAATAGCAAGAAATCGTCATGAGAATACTCAATATAAGGAGAACATGAATAGCCTACAAAATGATCACGCAACTGTGTAAGATACGCAGGATCCGTCACAAGTAAGCGATCATGCTGTGCCTGAAGTGCCTGAGACAGTGAAAATGGGCCCGTCAATTTAAGGTCAGCCTGGAGTTTAGCAATATGCTCCTCACTTAAACACCTCATCATACGATCCAAAACAGTACCAGAGGCCTCCACTGGAGTCTGACTCGTAATCATACCCAGAGTAATAGGGCGATCTCCTGAAAGGCGAATGGAAATCGGTTGTTGATAAGGATGAATCATGCGGTTCAATTGAGAGAGAAGTGGCATCCAGGAAGGATCAGAATTGAGATGAAGAAGGGTGGCAATCGCCTCCAGAAATATCTGAGCATATCGACGATCTTCAGAGTCACACAGGCGACGACATTCAGTCTGAAGGGCGTATGAGACTGATCTTGCATGATCGGAACGGGAGTGGGGGGTAGACTCCAAAACGGTCGCCGCCTGTAGAATCGTCTCAGAATAGCATTTATCCTGATCAAGCCGCCGCTGTAAATTGATTAAGGAAGTAAGTTGACGATGATGAGTGTCCAATTGGCCAAGCACCAACGGTGATAAATCCAAAGAAAACTGAGTTAACACAGAAGTGCGTACATCATCTTTAGTAAAAACAAGAGGAATATGCGCTAAAAGCTCTCCCAAAGGACGAATAAGGCAGGCACGAAGATGAGCCGGAAACGACGGAGCGTAGATGGCTTTGACGGTATCTAAAAGATCATTCCCGTTGGGAGAAGCGGGGTCGAGCATCCCCTGAAGCAGATGCCAAACCCCTGCAGTACACGCACGGGCCGTCATTAAAAAAGAGAAAATAATGAGTCGACTCAAGCAAGTTTTGGGAAGGGCTTTGAGCTGAGGAATCAGCTCACCGATAGTCGTATCAAACATGCGCGTCCCATCAGAGGGAGATTCCTTAAAAAGGTAATCAAGAGTAGCCAAATGGGTATTACTAAAGCCATGATAAAATTCAGCTGCGACCATACATTCAGAAGGCGCAAGTGAAATAACCTTACAAAGGGTCATGAAATATCTCCATCAAACGGTATAACACTAAAACGATGAAAAATTATCGAGAATTAAGATAAAAAATTTCATAAAAAAATCACCAAAAATCACAGCAACATCATCATGACACGGTACTGTCTTAAAAAAATATCGTCATCGCTACAACAAACAACTTCATGGCGATGAACACGCCCCACAAAATGTCGAATTAAATTAAAAAACTGATGATCCGGTGTTACTCTCAAAATGTCAGTATCGCAACCGGTGTCCACGGTAATTTGAGCGGTCATGTTTTCGTCAATCGAATACGCCCGATGCACATGAATTTTGCCCAATGTACCAATGACCGTATACGTCGACTGATATTGAAGTCCATATCCCGCAAACAATTGACCAATTTCGGCATGACTGCCCTCCAGCGTCACACTTGAACATTGGGGAATATCATACTCAGGATGCCGACGATGACGAATCGATGAAAATGTCGGAATCTCTTTAAATATCCGCAAATAATGCATGACGAGATACCCCATGGCATCCCAAAAAATACCTCCGCCTAACGTGGGGTCTAGCCGAACATTGCCATCATTGGGCATTGGTGTCGTGTACACTGCATTTAAATAATAGGGGTCGCCAATTTTTCCACATAAAATCATCTCATCTACCACATGATGCTGGCGATGAAATCGAGGCACAAAACACTCTAAAAAGACAAGGTTTTTTTCATAGGCTAATGCCAATACTTGTGTGGCCTGGTCCAGGGACATTACCGCCGGTTTCTCACAAATGACATGCTTGCCCGACGATAGTGCCTTCATCGTCCACTCAAAGTGAAGCCCCGTTGGCAGTGAAATATACACACAATCCACTTGAGGATGGGCCAAAATCTCATCATAAGTTCCATGAAAGGGAGCTAACCATTGGGTTGCAAGTCGTTTGGCCTTTTCCTGGTCCCGACATCCCACACCAAATAACATAGCGTCATTCACCAACCGTAGTGCTGGCACAAACCGCCGCTCAGCGATGCTTGCTCCACCACCAATGACCCCAAATTTAAGCGGCATCACGCAGCCTCGCTATCCTGATGTTGCTGTCGGTAAAAGGGACTATCTGGGTGACCAAAATCCCCACTACCCAACCCCAAATCCTGATGAATAATCGGCTTGTCGCAGGCATCCCATGGCTTCGTCAAAAACGATACCGATTCACACTCCGTAATCGCCAAAAACACATGATAGGTATTTCTAGGTACAAAAATGCAAGTACCTTTCGACATTTGAATAAAGGTGTCCTTCCCAGTAATCATATCCTTTTCAACTTCAACGCCTTGGCCATTGACAAGCAAAATATATTCGTCAAATTCAGGGTGGCAATGATTACCCCTAATTTTACCAGCATGGATAAATTGATGGGTAAATTCTAAAATCGGCCTCTTGGGAACATACGAGAAAATAGCCCCTCGTCCGTCCTTAATCGTATTTAAATTGCAACTGGGCTTCACAAGTTCAATGGCCATGGCGAGTCTCCTTATAGATTAGGTTGATCAAATTGGTTACGGGCAGTTCGGTGATTTTGGCGATACCAGTCCACCGTTAATTGAAGTCCATCGTACAGCGATGTTTGAGGAT
The DNA here is from genome assembly GCA_964652635.1 of uncultured Candidatus Marinamargulisbacteria bacterium. Classification (GTDB taxonomy): domain Bacteria; phylum Margulisbacteria; class Marinamargulisbacteria; order SXXA01; family SICP01; genus CAMCZW01. The sequence goes on from CAZZBY010000089.1 coordinate 3,312, forward strand.
GGTATCCAATCAATTTTTCAGCCTGAGAGATATCAAAATACCGCCGAGACTGCCCCGATACCCGCCCGCTATCCCAAAAGATTTGACCCTTAAATCCAGTAATTTCTGTAAGCATCGTCACGACATCGGCAATCGACGTCTCCATCCCGCTCGCCAAATTAAGGAGAGCCGAGTGGCTGAGTTGATCTCCCGCGGCCACAATCCCAGCGGCCACATCTCCGGCATATACAAAATCTCGGGTTGGTTGACCATTTCCCCATACTTGAACAATCTTCTCTTTACGGTCAACGGCTTCAATAAATTTACGCACCAAGGCGGGGGCCACATGAGCACCTTCTAAATCAAAATTGTCAAATGGCCCATAAATATTGCCAGGTAAAAGTACTACAATCGGCAACTGATACTGCATCCAATACGCAAGCGACTGCACATGTAACATCCGCTTAGCCAGCGAATATGGGCAGCTTTCTACTTGCGGAAATCCATTCCAAAAATCCGATTCTTTTAAAGGTAAAGGTGCATTCTCCGGATATCCACAACCGGCCCCGGTAGTGACGATTTTTTGAACACCAGCCAACCGAGCTTCCTCGATGACCAAGGTATTCATCATGATATTTTGATAAAAAAACGTCACCGGCTCCTGAGCATTTTTGCCCAAGCCCCCCACATGCCCGGCCAAATGCACCAGCACATCACAGGGATAATCCTTAAATAACTTTTTGACCTGACCAATATCCGTCAAATTATATTGACGTTGGCGAGGCACCACAATTTGTGATACTTCCGTTTTTTTAAGTGCATCAACGACATGATGACCTAAAAATCCGCCTCCCCCTGTCACTAATACTTTTTTTTGAGACCAAAATGACATTATTCACCTGAAAATAAAATTCTATCTGGAATCGTGCTCCCATGGAGGCGAAGCATCAGCGACGTGGATACCATCGCTTTACTTTCCAAATATCATCACTGGATTATAACGGATATGGCACCTTAATGGCAGGAGAGTTTACCACATGCCAGCTCCATCTTCATCACCCCATTCACGGGGTGGCGTCTGGTGCTCATGGGGCGGAGTAGGACTGCTACTCTCAGGAGTACCATCATCTGAATGCCTTTTACCGTCACTATACTCAGCTGACCTTTTTCGAGAGGTTGGACTCTCTCTATCGACGCCTTTTGGAGTGAGTACCCACTGAAAAGGGGTTTTAGGATCACATGAAATAGTAAAATTGTGACATCGAACTAGTTCGTGATCACAGATAAGATTCAGCTTATCTGTTTCACGAATAGCAGTGGTAAACTTTGCTCTCCGATTTTCATAGAATGTAACCACAATCTGAGAGGTCTCGATGTAGGAA
>CAZZBY010000090.1:0-4606 GCA_964652635.1 uncultured Candidatus Marinamargulisbacteria bacterium
CAGCCTTTACCAGCCCCTTCCTTACCCCCAATGATAGCATCAATCGACACCACCACTTTTTTACCTTGAGTCGGGCAATTATAAAATGGGATATCCAACGGGTCATGCCGTTTACCCAACACGACTCCAGGGGTACTCGATGGAACCAAAGCGCATGTAATCCCAAGTTCACGACCTTTTTCAAGTAAATTATCTGGGTCCTTAAGCTTAAACGCAATTCCCATGACAGTCGAAATCGCCGCCAAGGTAATCCATCGTTTTGTCCAATTTAATTCGACATACAACTGGCCATCTTTACCTTTAAATACCACACCCGTCGCCGTAATTGCACCAGCATCTGACCCCGCAGTCGGTTCGGTTAATGCAAAACAAGGGATATCCTCTCCCGTCGCAAGTCGAGGTAAGTAATGGTCTTTTTGAGCAGCTGTTCCGTAGTGAGTAAGGAGTTCACCAGGCCCCAAAGAATTGGGGACCATAACCGTAATCGCCAAAGCAATTGACCGCGACGCTAGCTTGGCAATCACACAACTATGGGCATAGGCACTAAATTCAAGTCCGCCATATTTTTTTTGAATAATCATTCCAAAAAAGCGTTCTTGCTTGAGATACAACCACACATTTTCCGGTAAATCCCGACGAAGGCTAGTTGCCCAAGGGTCAATCATTTTACAAACAGTCTCAACCGGCCCCTCCATAAAGGCCCGTTCCTCTGAAGTTAACTTAGGGTAATTTTCATTTAAAATAGCTTTAAAATCCGGATGTCCAGAAAATAAATCCCGATCAATCCATACCGTCCCGGCATCAATCGCTTCCTGTTCTGTGCCCGAAATCACCGGCAATAATTTAAGCCGAATCATCATGTGCATAATTCCAAAACTAATACCATACCGGCGCACTGCTGGAATCCCAAAAATAACCAAACCGATTGCAAGCAAGATATATACCCACGGTGACGAAATCCCAAGCATCCACAGGGATAAACCTACAGACACTCCCCACACCCACAGCGATGCCCCAAAATAGCCTAAAAACCATACCCAACCGAGCATCCCCACAACCACCGTCCATAATGCAAAATGACAGTAAACCCCAAACAACATCTCCGATACTTCATTCATCAATTCCATCGTCCTAGCCTCCTATTTCCCACTGTCCAAACGTTAATTTTGACGCAGCTAATTCCACAACTAACGGTGCGGGGGTAAACCGACTCCCAAACCGAGTCGACAAATCACTTAAGCGAGATCGAACACGATCCAATCCCAAAAAATCCGCATATCTCATCAATCCTCCCCGAAATGATGGAAATCCAGTCCCTAAAATCATAGCCATATCCAAATAACTGGCCTTTTTAACCACCCCCTCCTCCAAACATCTAGCCGCCTCATTCACCATCACCAAAAAGAGTCGATCCCTAATTTCTTCAGGGGAGATAAAGGGCAAAGAACCATTCTTAGTAAATTTCAATTCAGGATTAGGCCATTTTTGATTGCCATCATGAATATAAAACCCTCGCCCTGTTTTTTTGCCCAATACCCCAGGCATTCCATGAATAAGATCAAAACTAGCAGCCACTGTCATTCGATCTCCATATCCCGCTTCAAGCTGCTTTGCAACTTTATAACCCACATCCAAGCCCACTTCATCAGCTAACGCCAATGGGCCAAGGGGCATTCCAAACTCAACTGCAACACGGTCAACATCCTCAATCGACACCCCATCTTCAAGTAGCTTTACGGCTTCATTGACATATGGAATTAAAATACGATTCACCAAAAATCCAGGACAATTTTCAACCACAATCGGGGTCTTTTTAAGGTCCTTCGATAATTTCACAATTTGAGCCACAGTGTCTTCTGAGGTTTTTTCACCTCGAATCACCTCAACCAAAGGCATACGATGCACCGGGCTAAAAAAATGCATACCAATAAACCGATCAGGATGCTTCAACACCGACGCCATCTCCGTAATCGACAACCCCGATGTATTGGACGCAATAATCGTCCGTTCCGCCACATTTAATTCCAATTCCTGAAACACCTTTTTTTTGACCGAAATATCCTCAACAATCGCTTCAATCACCACATCCGCCGATGAGAAATGGGTATACTCCAATCCCCCCGATAAGCGATGCATCGCCATCGTAGATTCATAGACAGTGAGTTTACGTTTTTTAACCATCCCCGCATACAATTCAGCTGCTGTTTTAAAGCCTTTGGCAATCGCCGGCCAAGCCACATCTTTTAGCCGAACTCGGCCCACACGATAACTAAGTAACCAAGCAATACCTCCGCCCATTAACCCTGCCCCCAATACCCCAAAATGCGTCATCGGCCGAGATGTCACTTCGATACGAGCACCAGAATCCTTTTTAAGGGCTTCCCCAATATAAAATAAACGAATCAGATTTTTACACACTGGAGTCGACACCAATTGAGAAAATAAATGAGCTTCCATCTTAAGACCATGTTCTAAATTCATCATAACGCCATATCGCACCGCATCTAAAGCCGCAAGCGGAGCCGGGTAAGCACCTTTTGTTTGGGCCATCACTCCCTTTTTAGCCTGATAAAACACCAATAATCGACCCAAAAAGGAAAGATCTAAAAACCGGTCGAAAATAGTGTGAAACTTTCTCCGAATTCCATAGCGAACAGGGCGTTTTCCAGAAAGCACATCGGCAACAAATTGGGTAAGCCCCTCTTCAAAAAAAACCTCGGAGAAACTAGCGTCGAGGAGGCCAACTTTTCTGGCGTCCTTAGTATCTAAACTTTTACCGGTGAGGATCATCGGCAGGGCCTTTTGAACACCAATCAAGCGAGGTAAGCGTTGAGTACCGCCAAAACCCGGGATAATACCTAAATTGACTTCAGGCAACCCAAGCTGAATCTTGGGGCTATCACTGGCAACTCTAAATGAGCAGGAAATAGCCAATTCCAATCCCCCACCCAAAGCAGCCCCTTCAATCACAGCAATCGTCGGAAACTCCAAACGGGACAATCGAGTCAAAATACTCTGACCCAATGTCGACTTTACACGCCCTTCTTCAATCGTAGTAACAGTTTCAATTTCCTTAATATCCGCACCGGCAATAAAAATGCCAGGTTTCGCACTCCGAATCAGCAAAACTTTAATATCCGATCGCTCTTCAAATGACGTCACCAAAGCCTTCAATTCCTGCATGACATCAGTAGATAATTTATTTATTTTTTCGCCTGGCAAATCAAAGGTTAAAACCCCAACCCCATCCACTCCCAAGTCAAAGCGAAATGCACTCATTAATGAATCTCCAACAGCAATGCCGCCCCCTGACCACCACCCACGCATAAGCTAGCAACCCCACGATGTTTCCCCCTGCGCTTAAGCTCCTTCAAAAGGGTAATCACCAATCGCGTCCCAGTCATCCCAACCGGATGCCCCAAAGCCACAGCCCCACCATTGACATTCACAATAGCAGGGTCCAGCTTTCCAATTGCCGTATTTTGTCCAAATTCCTTCTTGGCAAAATCATCAGCCCCAAATGCACGCAAACACGCCAGCACCTGAACCGAAAATGCCTCATTAATTTCAACTAAATCAATGGACTCAAAGCCCATCCCCACTTTTTTAAACAATTTATTGACCGCAAACACCGGTCCTAAACCCATCCGGGTAGGATCCAACCCCGCATAGGCATAATCTGCCAAATATCCCATCGGGGTTAACCCTTTGGATGTCGCCATACTTTCAGACATCAACAGCACCACTCCAGCTCCATCACTGATCGGGCAAGCATTCCCCACCGTCACAGTCCCATGTTCACGATCAAAGTAAGGACGCAATTTTTGGAGAGCTTCCAATGTTTGATCAACACGAACGGATTCATCCGCCTGCATGACCACATCATAACCAGGAGGTACGGGAAACGGGAGAATCTCCTCATTAAATATCCCTTTTGCCATCGCTGCAGCCGCTTTTTGATGACTATTCAACGCATATTGATCCTGCTCAGCCCGAGAAATTTTAAATTCCCGCGCCAAATTTTCAGCCGTCATCCCCATAATCAGACCACAAGTAGGATCTGTTAGCCCTTCAAGTAATCCAATTCGAGGTTTCAAAAAAGATAGCCGAAACGACATTAGTACCGACAACCGTTGAGAAATCGTTTTAGCACGGCTTAAGCGATCATAAAAAGCCGTCATTTTTTGACCATAAAATAACGGAATATTGGACATCGATTCTGTCCCACCAGCAATCACAATAGTCGATTCACCTGACAAAATTTTAGAAGCTCCCGTCGTAATCGCTTCCATCCCCGACGCACAATTTCGATGAATCGTAATCGCAGAAATACGCTGATTTAAACCCGCTTTAAGAGCAATCACACGACCAATATTGGCAGCATTCGCCGGCTGAGCCACATTTCCAATAACAACATCATCAATATCATCAGGAGAAATAGGCAATGTTGCCAAAAACTCACGAAGCACATAGGCCCCTAAATCATCCGCAGAAACTCCCTTCAAAACCCCTCCAGCCTTCCCAATCGGAGACCTAATCCCATCAATAATTGCAATACGTTCTTTCAGCATCATCGCCTCCTGAGACAAAAAACTACCCCTCAACT
>CAZZBY010000091.1:0-4605 GCA_964652635.1 uncultured Candidatus Marinamargulisbacteria bacterium
GGTATAATAACTAAAAACCAAAAGCCCATCTCGCGCCATCAAAATTGGAAGACAATCAAGTTCCAAAATCCAATGAAGGGCGGCATTAGAAACCACAAGATCATAGGTAATACCCACAGCACTCCAATCCAAAAGAGATTGGCAGTGATACTGAATATGAGGCAATGCATAATCGCGTTGAGCATCATGAATACGACGCTCATCTATATCAATCGCAGTCACTTGAGCTTGAGGATATTGGGCCGCAAGACGAGCAGTGTCGTAACCATTTCCACAACCAATGTCAAGGATAGTTTGGGGAGAGTCACAATAGCGATAACACAAATCTCGTATTTTGTCAGCAGTTTGGTGCTGGGCAACGGCATTGCGAGTGTAATCGAGATGGCGGTTCATGATATCGAATTACCCCCATAACTTAGGGGTATTGCTAATCACCAAAATGGCATTCACAGGTTCAAACACAATTTCATTTTTAAGCAATTTAACAGCCGCCACTAACGACCGATGAATACCATCAATCAGCCTAAAATTCCCATGAGGACAATCAAGACGTTCAGCATTTGTAGGCAGTTGAACCACCAGTGAGTGAAACGCCTTCCATGAAAAACCCTGGTTAATTTTTGCACAGGATTTAAACCAATCTGCCTCATATCGTCCACGATACGCATGATCACTAAGACCCTCAAAGGTATAGCTCTTCTGGATCATCCGCTGTGCCACTTCTTTAACAGTATATAATCGGCCACCATACCAGCGTCCCGGAGTCAGGATTTGACTACTCCATCGGTAGTGCCAAATTAAGTTAAAAAGAGTCTCTGGATCTTCGATGGCCAAGTCATAAAATCCTAAGCCAGCTTCCACACTTCTTTTCAGAAAGCTGTTTTCTAAGGCATTAGTTTTGGAAAGTTGAGTGATGATGTCGTCTTTTGACCGATATTTCATGAATTTAGAAGCTTACAACCGAAAGTGGTGGGCGGTACAGGACTTGAACCTGTGGCCACAGGCTTGTAAGGCATGTGCTCTACCAACTGAGCTAACCGCCCGTAGGGGGGGATAGTAACACAAGGCATAGAGCATTGTAAAACCATATACAGGGGACTGTTTCGAAATGCACTAGGGGCTTAGTTTTTTTCATTTTTGGACCCTATTCCCCTTCCCAGAAGGGGTGGCACGCAAAGCGTGACGGGGTAGTCCCAAGACTCAGGCATCACTGGAAACACTTAATAATACGGGTAAATTAGAGTAAAAACCCCGTCAGACGCAGTCTAACCCCTCTCAAAGAGGGGAATAGGTTCTCTATTGGGGCATTTCGCAACAGTCCCATGGGAGGTTAATCCCTCTAATCCTAAGCTTCAAAGCTCCGAACGACATGCTTGAATCGCCGTCAAATACGAAAGTAATCGCTCCTGATCCGACAGCTCCACCATCTTAATCAAGTCCGTAAGATGCGCCGAAACCGCCTTTAATTGCGCCAAAATCGCGATTTGGTTAGACAGACAAATATCAACACCCCAAACCGGATCCGATGCAGCCACACGTGTCGTATCCCGATATCCCGAACTTTTAAGCTGAGAAATAAACGGTTGGAGCCGAGAATCCTGCGCTCGCGCATTATCCACGGTAAGCCCTGCCATCAAATACGGAATATGGGACACAGAAGCCACCACTCTATCATGAGATTTTGCATCCATTTCAACCACCTCAAATGACAGTGAAGTCAAAAAGTCACAAAATATCGAATACTCCGCCCCCACCTGAGGCACCACCACATACTTAGCTCCCTCCAAAATCAGAAAATCCGAATGCATCACCCCCTTCTTTTCAATACCCGCCATCGGATGACCAGGAATAAACATCACCGCCCCTAAAGTTTCACGTGAAACTAAAATATCCCCTTTCACACTAGCCACATCTGACACCACTCGCAACGTAGGATATGCATGAATCACAGCCTGAATTTCAGAAATCACATGGCGGATTGGTACACAAACAAAGGCCACCTCAGGATCACTAGACAATTCGGAAAAATGCACTCCCACCTCATCCACAATCCGATTAGAAAGGGCATAGTCCCTCGCCGCCGCATCAGTCTCCACTCCGAAAATACGACTATCAGGATAGTGGTGACGAATCAGTCGAGCCAAAGACCCGCCAATCAAACCAAGACCGATAATCAATAGAGTCTGATAAGGTGATTTAGGCACGAAAACTCAAATCCGGTCGTAAAACAGAAGCCCCTTTAAGGTAAACATGGCAAATATCCTTCATTGGCGTATCGATATTGGCATGAATTAAAATCCGAAGACAGTATCGAAGACTTCCTGGAACATCAATTTCCGTCATACACAGCAGCGCAACATGAGTAAGCCCAATATCTCGAGCAGCTTTCGCAGGAAAGTCAGCATTGAGATCAGAGGTCACCGAAAAAAAAATAGACGCCACATCTTCGGGAGACAATCGATTATCATCGAGCATTTGCCGTAACAACATCCGCGTTGCAGACAAAATATCCTGAGATGTATTCGCATCAACTGTGATTGCCCCTCGAATACCACGAACGTTCATAAAGCCTCCACATCAAATATAGCACCAGATTATCACAAAAATGACCCATAATAAAAAACCACAAAAAATCAATGTTTATAAAGAAATAAAAAGAGGGCATCACGAAAATCCACGGCTAAAAATCGTAACCATGGGGATGTTGGAGGGAAAATGAATACGATAAAGCTCAATCGGCTGGATCTTCAACCACAGACAAATCGTCTACAATCCGAACGATTTGACATCAAAACCCGAGACATATTAGATCAGTTTTTAAAAAATCTCTCATCAATCGAAGGAATATTTCAAGACCTATTCAAAACCAACCGAAAAAAAATAATCATCACCAATGTTGGCCATCATTACCACGATCCTGGCTTTATCTATGCCTTATCCATCACTAAAGAAAGCATCGAATACCATGAAAAAAAAGCCAAAATCCCCCTTCATATTATCTTTAAACTTGAAAATTTCGTCCTCTCCATCAACGGAAAAGAAGCTCTAGCACAGTCCTTAGATATCCTCATCGAAAAATTTCAAATGACTTTAAGAGATCTCAAGGAAAAACAAGCAACCATCTACGAAAGCACCCTCATAAAATCACAGTCAAAAAGGCGTTAATCATCACATGGCCCATCGATATCCGACGACACCCATTCCCGCACAAGCCCAACAACATATACCAAGCACACCTGATCGAAGACGGGAAAGAACCTCCGAGCCCCAAGCACTCACAACTCTCCAAATTGACACTCTCATGAACCTGGGACTAGGGCTGGAGGGAGAAGGCTCACGTATCTTTGTCTCTCCCAGTACCCCTCTGAGGCAATTAGCCGAACTCCAAGCTCATTTAGAAAACGTCCACCAAAACCATGTCGACTACGAAGAAGTCCATCGGACAACAGCCCCACCAATCACTTTGGCACACTCCGTCACACCTCATCTTCCGATTCAAATGGCAGGAAGACTCTATGAACTTACTGGACAGTTACTCAGTCAAGCCGTCCCAACTCACAATACTTTCATCGGACAAGCGGTAGACGGCATTCGATCCGTATTAGATAACATCAGAAGATTTTTAACTCCACATCGTGACCAACTCCAGGAAGCCCCAGCACGGCTTGTATTTGCCACCACTTGGTCTCCATTTACAGAAACAGCCGTCAACGCAGGATTAAGCATTAACGACATCAGCCATCTTTTGGAATACCAAGCAAGGCAATTAGGCATCCGACTTAGCCGAGAAGAAGCCATCGCCCTCACCATCCAAGGAGCCAGATACCTCAATCAGATGAGGGCCCAGAGTCACACCCAAATTTATACAACCTACTATCGTGTTCAAAATCGAATCCATCAAATGAGCGATCAAATTCAAAGTCAACTTAACTCAATAGGACATCGCATCAGAGTATGGAGACGAGGATCAGCAGCCATCAGCAATACATTAACCGGCATCACTCATCGCATACCGCCACTCCAATTAGAAATCGAACATCTTCATCGGCAACTTTCCTCACAAGCAACTGCTGACCATATTACCCACATTGATCAAACGGGCGATGACTACTTACCCAGTTACGACGACTTGTATCCAGACCAAGTCAATCCAATAGAAAACAGTTCCGAACCCGACAGTAAGAAAAATGAAGGCATAAGCGAAAAAAGCACAATCACCTCACACACGCCTTTGATGTCATTACCATCTCCAAAAACATCAAAATCGTTTCAGCTACTGTTCCCAAAATTTCCAGCACTAAACGATATCCCACAGACTGTCATCGGAAAACATGCCTTAAGTTCCCTCAGAAAACCATCAGAACTTTCCGAAAAAGTAGACATCATAGATCAGATTATCGACTGGTATTCCGAACAAAGTCCTCCCCTCGAAAAACAACCAGACTTACCAATAGCCACACACTCCACCTATGAGATGCCACAACAACATCAAAAGCATCGCTACAGACTTCATCAAAGCCTCTACGTCACCGTGCTATGGTGCAATTATATAGACGATGATCCGCCCAAAGACATACTCTCCACCTATCATCAAGAATTAATTCA
>CAZZBY010000092.1:0-4574 GCA_964652635.1 uncultured Candidatus Marinamargulisbacteria bacterium
ATGAAAGTAAAACATTGTACAAAATGTCGCACCAAAATGTGAGAGCTTATAACAAAATAAGGGAGTCTGATACGCAAGTAAGGGCGTCAAAAAAAAGACATCCCCAAAAATCCATAAAGTCAACATCAGCAAAAATGCAGAAAAAAGCTGATGTAATAGAGATTGAGGATGCTGAATATAGATAAAAATGCTTAAAAACAAAGTAAAAAATAGGGCAAAGACCGAAGAAAGTAAAAACGCATCCATACCTAAGCACTACCTAAAAGCAGAAGAAACAACTTTAAACGGTGTCATTTGAGCAACAAAGGAAATACAATTCACAATTTTTAGAGCCTCATCCTTAGTTAAAGTGAGTGCGGGTTCAATACGTACAATATTACCGCTATTTAATGTAAACGCAACCAATACGGGGTAAGGAGCCAACTTCATACATGCCCCACAAAAAAGAGCAGACACATATTCCTTAATCAAGGACAAATTAAAGGGAAACCGACTGTCATCCAACTCAAGCCCAATCATTAACCCTTCGCCCCTAACAACTCTGATCAAAGATTTTCCTTCTAATGGTTTCAATGACGAGATAATAAATTCCCCCATTTCCCTAGCATTATCCTGTAACCCAAGTTGCTGCGCCTTTTTTAATGCATTCAAGGCAATAAAGGCCCCAAGTTCATGGTTAAAGTGAGACTCAGCCAAAGCCACATAATCGCCATTATTTTTTTTAGCTTCACGATAAATAGCATCCGTAACCAAGACAGCCGCATTAGGAAACGTCATATCACTTAAGCCCTTAGCTACTGTGATAAAATCAGGGGTCACCGACTTACGTTGATAATTAAAACAACTACCCGTTCTAAACAAGCCAGACTGAATTTCGTCAACTCCAATTAAAAAGTGATGCTCCTGACGAGAGTTATGGATATGGATCAACACTGCTTCAGGAATTGGACGAATTCCAGCTTCTCCCTGAATCATCTCAAACCACACAATTCCCACAGGATAAGATTTTAAGAGAGCATCAAACTGGGTATTAAAATCTGAAGCCCAAGGATCTAAAAAGAGGACTTTTTCAAAAAGAGGGGTAAAGGGCGCACGATATTTATCTTTGGCGGTTCCAGTTAAGGCAAAGAGGGTCTTTCCTGCGAATCCTCCATTAAACACAATCACATAAGGCTTAGCAGGACAGGACAAAAGTCCAAGAGTTAAGGCCATATCTACAGCACTTGCACCACTCACCGATATAAAACATTTAGAAAGCCCAGATAGTCGGCACAGCTCGGACTTTAAGATCGACACATAGTGAAGTTCTGGATTAAAGGTCGTCAAAAGATCAGTAATATCCGAAGGAGTATGCCCACGCAGGCTACAGCCAAAACTCCCCAAGGCATCAATACACTCCACCACATGGTCATGCTTATTTCGGAGACGAATCATACTATGATGAGCACTAAGGACCTGATTAGTCATTCCAAGCATGCTAAGAAGTAATTTTAGCTTAGGATTGACATAACGCTGGTATTCTCTTAACGTCCGTTGATGAGATGCTAAAATCGCCCCAACTTGTTTTAAAATCGCAATCGGAAGTGGACGAGATGCCATTATTGATCCAATAATCGAAGTCAAAAGCAATAAATTATAGGCATATGTCGACGTATGAAGAATACAATGATCAATTGAATTCCATGGACGGTATGTTAGAGAATCAACAGTAAAAACGCCACTTGGCATTTGATGATCCGTCACCATCGGCCCAGCCACAATCCCTGAAAATTGAAATGGCAAGACAGGCAATTCTGACAAGCTTAAAAGCGAAACATCAATAAATATCGGGATTTTATACGAATCAAGTTTACGAACATGATCCGTAATCACTGATAATTCTGCTTCATCTTTAGGCAATGTGAATAAGACACCACAGAGAAAATGAGGGGTTTGCTGAGCTAGATGCATCAAATCGGTTAAGGATTTGAAATAAGTCACACTCGGCTTAATCGATAAATCAAAGGCTGACAACGGGTCCCCCATCATCGAAAGAGATCCGTCAGGATCATAACAATAAAATTGATCCCGATACCGTGATGCCTGACGAGATAATTTAATCAATCCATCAATCGCTTCGTACCGAGAGCTACAAAAAAAAGATTTAAACGGTCTATCCAAAGGCAACAGAGAAAGAGAGTTCGCCAGATAATCCATCAACACACCGGCTTGAGCGACTTCTTGATTAATAAAAGTCTGCAAAATCGTCGGGCGACGAGATTGATTGAGGGTGGCAACGGTATCAATTAAGTGATGCATATTGCCAGTGTAAATCGACGGGAGAGACTCAGGTAAAACCACGAATAATTTTTGAATAATCTCTACAGGGTCCAACAAGTAATGGGAGAAGTCTATTTTGGAGGATATTTGAGACGTCATAAATGGTTTTTCAGTGGGGAATACCAAGTGTCTCAGGGAAAAATCTTCTTGTTGAAACAATAACGGAAACGAATATTCAGGCACTGTCTCTCGAAGATAATCAATAAACAAGGTCAACCATTCATCAAATGGAACCGTTACAACTGGACTCAATTTTTGAGTCAACTTTTTAAGCGAAAGCAAGGGATAGGTGGTTGGGTTAACGACATTATAAATATGATACCCAGAACTTAGCTCTTGCGAAATTCTCACAACAGCATCCCGAACATAGTTTACAGGGGTTAAATCAAGTTGAAAATCAACATCTGGAAAGATCCGGCACCGAACACAAAACTCAGGGATATAATTAAATAAATCCTGAGGATTCCCAATTCCAGTGTCCAAATCCCTCAAGACATTTCCAAGCCTAAAAATAGACACGGGTAAACCCTGAGAAGCCGCATTTTGCAACAGTTTTTCAGAAACCCACTTGGATTTAATATAACCCAAATGCATCGAAAAAGGCTGATCCGGCAAAGCTGATTCAGAAAACTCTTGATCGCTGGTCACTCCAAAAGACAACATCGCAGAATAGCTAGAAATATAATTAAATTGCTTAAGTCGATTCAGGGTTGCAAATTTTACCAAATACTGAGTCGATCCTACCGAAGTTCCACGCACCATTGAATACGAAAAAGCAAAATTAACTAAACTGGCACAGTGAACAATCGAGTCAATCAAAATAGACAAAGCCCGATACGTATCTGGAGAAAGACCAAAATTCTCCTGAGACAAGTCTCCATGAAACACCGTAATACGAGATTGATCTGCCTCATTCCACAATCGACGAGATTTAAGACTAGTGATTAAACGTGCCCTCGCAAGATCTTGAGTTGCCCCCCGAACAATACAGTAGATCTGAGCATCCGTTGTCCGAAGAAATGTCGACAAAATATGAGATCCCACAAATCCAGTTGCCCCGGTTAATAAAACTGACTTAAATGGTACGGCAGGAGAGATTTGATCATCCGAAAATGAGATCGAAATCGGTAAATCCGAGCGTAAAATCTCAAGCTCTGGCTCGATTTGCGCCGTATCAATTGAAAATTGTTGAGCTTGTTTCAATTTTTCCAAAACCATCGCCTTTTGAGCAGGCGAAAGGTAATCAAAAACACGCTTAAAATCATCATTTAACATAATTTCCCTCAAAAGATGTTGTTGAAGTCAGCGGTCGAATGCCAAGTTCACAAAACACTCGATTTAGCATAACAGGATCTGATTGGGAGACCTTGGCCATCTGTGTCTGTGAAACCAACCGTTCAAGATCCGAAATAGACTGGCTTGCAAGTAACTTATCCAATGAAATCGAAATAGAAAACTGAGTTTCAAGAATCGTCATAAATTCGACAAACTGCATCGAAGAAAAATTACCCCAATGAATAGGAGCCTTAGTCGATGGGATTGATTGCGAAAACACAGAGTTGAAAATAGACAAAATATCAAACTTTTTAAAAGTAGAGACATCGTTAGACCATGAAAAGAAAGCATCAAGTTGACCATTTAAGCAATGCTCTTTAACAAAGGTTCTCTTCAATTTACCACTTGATGTTTTAGGCATCGACACCGGCCTCATCAACACAAGTTGTCCAAGAGTTAATCCAAACTCATCATGGATCGCCGTTTTCACTGCCCGAATAATCGGAGTAAAATCTGACAAGTGAAGGTGAGATCGTTTAAGTTCAGCCACAATACCAACTTGCTCAATAGAGTCCGATATAAACGAAAATGCAACCACTCCATGACCACAAAACGCATCTACCGCATCTTCACACACGCGTTCAATATCATGCGGGAAATAGTTTTTACCATTCACGACAATCACTTCTTTAATGCGACCCGTCACATGGAGGTGACGATCTAAGTTCAAGAAACCCAGATCTCCAGTCCGCATATAAGGACCATCTCCAGTAGAGGTAAATGCCTGAAAAGTTGCTTTGGTTGCTTCAGGGTTATTCAGATACCCAAGCGCAATTGAAGGGCCAGAAAGCCATATCTCGCCAATAGTATTAGGCAGACACTCTATAAAAGTATCTGGGTGGATGATTTTGACCGTCATCGCATCATATGCAATACCAGATGAGACCACATTTTTGTACACGTGACCATCTCCCAAATCA
>CAZZBY010000093.1:0-4549 GCA_964652635.1 uncultured Candidatus Marinamargulisbacteria bacterium
GCTTGTAGACTGAAATTTGCACGGATGTGAAACTAAAGAATAACTTCGATCTCTTTTTGGCTTCATCTGGAGGGAGTGGTTTTCCTTTTCCGATGGCTTGTAATGCTTCATCAAGACTTGTTTCTAAGTCTTCCGGGAGGAAATGGGGTCCATTTTTTTTCAAGTCTTCGACTCGTTTCATTGCCTCTTGAGTGGTTTTGGCTTTATCGAGTAGTTCTCTTGAAAAAAGCCCAACACTTCCTGTAGATAACGAAAAAGTCGAATCTTCATCTGATGTCGTGGTATCTGATCCTACTCCTTCGTAACTATCGACACTTGGACTATCACTGGTATTTTTGGTTTTATCTGGGCTAAAAAAACTGCTGCTATTAGTGTTTTCTTGCAGTGCTTTTAATGCATTGAGCTGCGTAGACTGATAGTCTCCTCCGGTACTTGTGTCTACTTTTGAATTTAAATTAACGGGTTGAAACCGTGTTTGTAAAAATTGTTTTAGAGTTCCCTGTGTAATATTTCCACTTGCCATTTTTGATCTCCCTAATGTTTTAAAGACTTTTCACTTCTATGATTTCCATCATCGGCAACCAGGGTGATCTAAAATGTATTGAATAATACTGTTGTTTTGATTATTCCCAATTTAAAATGAGTTCGGGAGATTGAAATATGGCATTGATGGTTTTTATTGCTTTTGCAACATGGCTACCATCAAAGTAGCGATGATCGGCTGTAAATGAGATGGTGATGGCTTGCTTAATTTCTACTTTTTTATTGCGAATAAAGGTGTGGTCGTGTTTTTTGCCAATCGTGATGCTTAATGGGCACCTACATGTTGGAAAGAGGGGGGCATAGGCTTGCTGAATTCCTAGACTCCCGATATTGGAGATCATCGCACTTCCCATTCTGTCTTTGGGGATTCTGTATTTTTCTAGTGAGAGGTTGCAGGTGTAGAGGATAAAGTCCATCATCGAGATGATGACTGGGGATAGCCATGCTGGACACTGTTTTAGCAACTTTCGGACTGTATTGATTTCTGTATCTTGCTTTTTTCGGATGGCTTTTGTTTTTTGAGTGACGATGATGCTGAGTGCTTTGAGAGATAGTGTTTTAGAGCATTCAATGGAGATGCCTGATAAGTCATAAGTACTATTATCTTTGAAGACGGTTTGAAAAAACAACTGAACGGTGTTTCTGTAATATAGTGAATTTCGGATGAGTACCGTATTTAAATCTGGATATTTGTGAAGGCAGATTGCTAGTGCTTTTGCAAAGAAATGTGTTGTATTGACAGTGCAATTTTGATCTTTATTATACTTTGACAGTGTCTGTAAAACCTGATCAATTGGGAGGGTGATTTGGCTATAGATTTCGGGAGATTTGGAGTGGGCCCAACTTCCAATGGCTAGAGTTCTAAATGAGGTTAGCGGAACTTTTTTGCCTTTGATGATATTAGACTTCATGATGATTTTCTGCTTTTAGTTCAAAACTTTTCAATTGTTATGTACACTATATTTTATACGTGTTGATTTCTGCAAATTTTTTAGGGGTGTTGTCGTCGTGAAAAAAAGAAGGAGACGTAGTCAGTCGGTAAGCAAGCTTGGCTACTCTGTTTTACGAGGTATTGACGATGATAATATGCCTTTGCCCTTGTACGAAGGTGAGGAACCTGATGAGATGAGCTGGGATCAGCTTAAAGGGATTGATGTTGCTTATTTAGTCCGTAGGGGCTGGAAATTTGATAAACTGATGCATCATTTTAATGTTGATCGTATGTCAGTTTTGCTTAAAATTCGGCGCGGATAGTGCGTTTGACAGAGTATTTTTGGGGGAATCTTATCACTATATTCGATACTACTGATTCAGCTTTTTTTCGGGCATGATTTTCTGGTTTGAAAGTTGGTGCAACACATTGATTTTGTCTTGTATCTACCGTTATTTTAGGTTTTTAAAGGTGTAAAATGGGGAAGTCGTTGCGTAATCTTAAATCTGCGGTCATGATGCCGATTAAGAGTTTTCCGAATGTTCAAAGTTTATGTGCTCAAGGCTTTGTTTTGTTGAGTAATGGAGATGATGCTTTACGAGCCTTTAATTATACACTTGCAGTGTCATTTTATGAGCAGGCTGTCCAGTTTTTTAGGGGGATTTTAACGGATCGTCCTCATGATAGTGAGGCGAGAGATGGATTGTATTCTGCGTGGATGGCGATTTCGAATGTGTACCCTAGTTTAGAGGCGGCAAGGTCATCGTCTCACACCCAATTATCCTTACTTGAAATTACGCAGTCTGCTCATATTTTTCAAAAGTTTAAGTCGGCCCTGATTGATCATTTTGTTGAAAGTAGTTGGAAAACTCAGTGTGATGGCAAATATGGCGGGCCAAAACCAACCTATTTGACTTGGAAGCAATTTTACGAAGACAACGAAGGTGTCTTGGAACGCTTGTCTAAAAAGGATCGGTTTTATTGGGCGGTGAAAAATGGTCACATCAAATTGCTCTCTTCTGTCGTCAAATATGCCAATGTGAATGAAAAAAGTAATGATCAAGACCCCCCTCTCTTTGTTGCGATTCAGAAGGGGTTTACTCAGGTGGCTAAGATTTTGATTGACGAAGGAGCGAGTATTGCGGTTAAAGGTGCTGGACAGTGGGGGGCGTTGCATTGGGCTGCTTATCAAGGTAATTTGGATTTGACTGAGACTTTACTTAAGAAAAAATCATCTATTAATGTGTCTGAAGGGAGGGGGTTTATGCCGCTTCATTTTGCGGCAAATACGGGAATGGTGCCTTTGGTGAAGCTATTACTTGCTAAAAAGGCCAAGGTTCATGTTGTTTCTGAAGATGGAACTACGCCATTAAATTGGGCGGTATTTTCGGGATGTTTGGATATGGTGGCCTTGTTGCTAGAGCATGGAGCTAAGTTGAATACTCAAGATATGTTGGGGCGAGGTTTACTGCATTGGGCAATGATTAAGGGGAATCGAGATATCGTGAAGTTACTTCTTCACTCTGGAGTCAATGTGGACTTTCCTGATCAGTTTGGACGTAGTCCATTGCACTGGGCCTGCGAGCGTGGGGATTATGACACTGTGTCCAGTTTGCTTGAATATAATGCCAAAGTGAATGAAGAAGATAAATACGGAGATCGGCCGATGTTACTTGCAGCACTTCACCGGCATACCAAGGTGGTGTCACTTCTTTTTCAAAAGGGTGCTCGTTAGGTTATTGTAGTTAGTATTGTGAATAAAGCATATTCGTGAGCTTGTCTCCTGTAATGGTATTTAGGATTGCGGTGATGTTCACCCCTTGATCAGTAAATTTTTCGCTAATAATACTTCCGTTGGTATGAATCAGGTCCTGAATGAACATTTTTGAAAATGGAATGTGGAATGCATAGGTTTTTTGATATTTTTTGAGGAGATTGCTGAGCTGAATTGTAAGTTCGTTAAGCGTTTCTTTTTTGATTGCGGAGACGTAAATTGCAGGGGAGTAGTACCGTGTTTCTTGGATGAATTCCTGGATATTTTTGACGGCGTCGATTTTATTGAATACGTAAAGTCGTGATGCTTGATCCGCATCGAGTTTATGCAGGAGGTTGTTCGCTGTTTCGATCATTTGTTTCCAGTTAGGGGATGAGGCATCGATGACGTGGAGTTGAATTTGGGCGGAACTGGCTTCTTCGAGGGTGGCGCGAAATGCGCTGATGAGTTGGTGAGGGAGTTTTTGCACAAATCCCACGGTGTCCGTTAATAGGATTGTGTTGTTATTAGGTAGTTTAAGCTTTCGGGTGGTGGGATCGAGTGTGGCAAATAATTTATTCTCAGCTAGAATGTTGGCGTTAGTGAGCTGGTTGAGTAAAGTGGACTTTCCTGCATTGGTATAGCCAATGAGTGCTGCGGTGACCATGGGGACATTTTCTCTTTTTTGGCGGTTGATTTCTCGTTGGGCTTTTATTTTTTCAATTTTCTTTTTGATGAGGGAAATTCGGATTCCGATTTGACGTTTGTCGACTTCAAGTTGGGTTTCGCCTGGGCCTTTGGTTCCGATTCCACCGGCTTGCCTTGAGAGGTGTCTCCACATTCGGGTAAGTCTGGGGAGAGTGTATTCTAACTGGGCTAATTCTACTTGGAGTTGAGCCTCATGTGTTTTGGCGCGTTTAACGAAGATTTCGAGAATGAGGCCCGTTCGATCAAGAACCTTGACATTTAGAATTTTTTCGAGATTTTTTTGCTGATTGGGGGTGAGCTCATCATCGGTGATCACTAAGGTGACTTCTTTGGTACTGATGAGTGCGAGTAATTCTTCGGCTTTGCCTTTTCCGATATATGAGACGCTATCAATGGTGTCTCGTTTTTGAATAATTTGGCCGACGACGGTGATTTCGGCAGTTTTTGAAAGATCAGCTAATTCGTACATGGATTCGCGGATTGAAAACTGTCCAATTTGACTTTTTTCGGGCAAATCGACTCCGATTAATAATGCGTTTTGGAGTTTTTTGACGGTACTGTTCACTAGAGTTTGGGGTTGAAATTTTGAATGCTTTTAAGCTGAGTTCTGGCTG
>CAZZBY010000094.1:0-4539 GCA_964652635.1 uncultured Candidatus Marinamargulisbacteria bacterium
CCGAACTCACATAAACACCCGCCCCCCCATCGGTATAACCAACAACACCAAGACGGGCCTCAGCAGATGCAGAAACCGCAGTCATAACCCCACAAGCAACCAACGCAAGAATTAGATTTTTTTTCACACAATACTCCTAAAATTTAAGATTACAGACTAAAGATACATCAAAAATGAAAAATTTCAAAATCATTAAATGACTGAATAAGTTTTATCAATATAGTCATCCACCATTTTAATAAACTTACCCATTAAATCAGGATCATCACCCCTAAAAGTCTCAACCAACTTCCCATCTTGATAAATCGGAATCGACGGCTTTTCAGAGCTCCCCGGCAAGCTAATTCCAATATTGGCATATTTACTTTCCCCGGGGCCATTCACCACACATCCCATAACGGCCAACTTCATTTTTTCAATACCGTCGTATTTTTTCTTCCATTCCGGCATGCTCATCTCAATATATTGCGTGACGCTTTGAGCCAAATGGACAAATTTATTGCTATTGGTACGGCCACAGCGAGGAGAACTAGTCACAGAGGGCATAAAATAACGAAAATCCATAGACTGTAATAA
Source organism: uncultured Candidatus Marinamargulisbacteria bacterium (assembly GCA_964652635.1). Taxonomy (GTDB): domain Bacteria; phylum Margulisbacteria; class Marinamargulisbacteria; order SXXA01; family SICP01; genus CAMCZW01. Next base: position 577 of record CAZZBY010000094.1, read on the forward strand.
AGCACGACATCCTTTCACTTCTAAATCACGGCTAACCCCGGGCTCTGGTGTGAGGGACATCCGAATCGTGTCCCCAATCCCTTGTTGAAGCAAAATTCCCAAGGCCGCAGAACTCGCCGCAATTCCTTTGAGGCTCCCGCCCGCTTCGGTAAGCCCCAAATGCAAGACATAATCACACCGAGTAGCAATCCGTTGATAAACTTCAATCATATCCTGCACTTCCGACATCTTAACGCTGAGGACAATGCGGTTTTTTGAAAGACCCAGTTTTTCAGCAAATGCAGCACTTTCTAACGCACTGGCAATCAAGGCCTCAATCAATACATCCTTGTAATCTTTCGGGTCAGACAATTGTGCATTTTGATCCATCATTTTAGTAAACAAATCTTGATCCAAAGACCCCCAATTCACTCCAATACGCACACTTTTTCCATACTCAATGGCCGCCTGAATCATCATGGCAAAATGATCATCATGCTTATCCCCGCGCCCCACATTGCCTGGATTAATTCGATACTTATCAATCGCCTTAGCCATGTCAGGATACTTAGTCAAAAGCATGTGTCCGTTATAGTGAAAATCCCCAACAATCGGCACCCGGCACTCCATTTTATGCAAACACCTAACAATTTCAGGAACAGCATCCGCAGCCTCAAAATCATTAATTGTAATTCTCACCAATTCTGAACCTGCATCCGACAGCTGCTTAATTTGAGCAACTGTAGCCTCAATATCGGCCGTAGGAGTATTAGTCATAGACTGAACTACAATCGGATGATCGGACCCCATCACAACAGTTCCAATACGGACAGTAGGGGTAGAACGTCGACGAATATGATGCATAAGACCTCCTAAAATCAGTCAAAGTTAAGAAGATTCTAAGTCAAAATGCAAGAAAAATAAAAAAACATAAAAAATAGATGCATAAATAAATCAAAATTAAGACGATAACCTCTAAGGACAAAATAGAAAAAAAGGAGATGAATTATGGTTAGACCCCCTTCAGCAGGTCAAGGCGACGAAGAAAATCAAGGTGGCCTTGCAGCTCAAATCAAAGAAAACACATTTACTCTCTTCCAAAGAGATCTCAGCAAAAATATGATTACCAAGTTAGCAGCTAAAAACGAAGAAAGTAGTAATTTAGGAAAATCTCTACTCGATTCAAAGCCGACCACTCAAAAAAAAGAGGATCCCAAACCAACAGTTAAGAAAGAAGAACCTAAAGCAGATCCCAAAAAAAGCCGCTCCTAAACCCTAGAATTAAAGAAAGACATCTCTAAAAAATAAAAATCCCATCCTGATAAATCAGTTGGTCATCTGCGTAAATTTGGCCACCATGAGTCATATCGATAATCATGTCCCAATGAACGGCCGATTCATTACGTCCACCTGCTTCAGGGTAAGATGCCCCAATGGCCATATGAGCTGTCCCTCCGATTTTCTCATCAAATAAAATATTTTTAATTGGCCGTTGAATATGGGGATTCATCCCCACCGCAGCCTCACCAAACATACGAGCACCAGGAAGCTGAAAAACATCATCCAAAATATCCTGACCTTCCTTAGCCGTCCAAGATACAATTTGCCCATTCGAGACCTCCAAGTAAATCCCAGACACATCTCGGCCTTCATAGAGGGTTGGTAATGTGAAAGTCACATAACCATGAACACTCGTTTCAACTGGGGAGGTAAACACCTCTCCAGATGGCATATTGCGCTTTCCATCCGAATTAATCCACCTCCGTCCAGTCGTTGAAAACGAAATATCGGTACCCGGAGCCACGTATCGAATCAGAGATTTAGAGTTTAAAAAATCTGTAACCCGTTGCTGAGAACGGCCCAAGTCTTTCCAAGCCGCCACAGGATCATCAGTATGTAAAAAACAGGCTTCGCTCACAAAATGTTGAAACTCAGACAGTGTCATCCCACATTCCGAGGCCATAGACTCTGTTGGAAAGACACATAATACCCAACGAAACTCACCCGAAGCCGACCGTTGCATGACACAACGTTTGACTTCAGAAAAGGCCTGTCGACGCTTCGATTTTAACAACGACGACACCGACATCAATTCCTTCACATCATACGGCGCATCAATCATGAGTGAATGAGTGAATTTTTCAACAGCATAAGAGTATAAATAAGGAGCGTCCCCAAGATGATCTTTTAAAACATGCTGATAAAAAATTGACTCTTGACGCTCAAATGCAAGTAAAAACTCCGCCTGAGCACCACATGCTAAAATTTCAGCATATACGGCTTGAAGTAACGGCGTCGCCAAATGCGTGGATCGAATCAAGACCATATCATTAGGACGCACATCGAGACAATAATGAACTAATAATTTTGCATATCGATTCACCCATTCCATGAATAGCCTCCACCCCGTAGGGACTGTATACTACGAGGTATGATAACATCCAATTTGCAAAAAAGAGGCCCCAGCATTTCGTTTTGGAAACTCTTCGTCATTTTCGTAACCACATTATCGATTTGTGCGGCAATAATTTTAATTTTCCTCAAAACCACCCCCAAAGAAATTCCAAAAGTCAAAGAACTCAACCAAGCTCAAATTGACCAACTTTTAAATAATCAAGAAGCACTTCAAAAAGGATATATTCAATATCAATTAAGATGCGCACGATGTCATGGGAGTCACCTCGAAGGAAGCCGACTAGCCCCCTCTCTCATCGACAACGAATGGAAATATGGAAATGATTTTGCAAGCATCCATCGTGTGATTACCATCGGAATCCCCAAAAAAGGAATGCCATCCTGGGGAAACCAGCTTCTAGAAGAAGATCTTCAAGACCTCACTGGGTTTATCATTAAAATGGGATTGCTCAAGAATAGTACGCCATCCGAGACCTCTGAGTTCAAAAGAGAGAGACTGTTAAGATAAGTGTTATCGGAAACAGCCCCCCGCTTACTGCTCAGGTAAAAATCGATAAACACGAATATCTCCATATCCTGGCATGGAAATCGTCTCAATCAACTTCGCCGAACGAGAATGAACAATAGCCATCGCTTTAGTATAATACGCCAAACCAGAAGCCCCATATAAGGACTCTATTTCACCAGTAGTAGGAGACTTACCGGTCGAAAATGCATCCGTAAGCACCGCATAGTTCAATTGGCGCACCAAAGCCGGATCATCCAAATTGTGAAAGGAAGTCACAGGAAAATACGTATTATTGTGGTAAATCACATTTGATTTGAGTGCAAACCAAAATGGAAGATGGGTAAGTACTACCGCATCATCGGGAATAATGGCATCAATACGAGAGTCTAAGTGAGAATACGACGGCACATGACGATACCTCCATAACATCACCACATCCCCAAAAAAATGATTTAAACCGTAACAAGTTACCGCTGCAAAAAGCAACCATTTCCAACAACGTGGGAGTAAAAAAGAAGCTTCATTCACCATTAATCCCATACTAAAAAGTAAAATAACATGGGGGATCACAAATCCTACCCGATAAAAATAATGCATTAAAAAAAATGATACCCCTAGAAAAATCAAGGCAAACCACGATAAAAATCGAATCATCATCTGACGACGAAAAACAGTCAGTCCCAACGCCAAGACCAATCCTTCAACACCGACAATAAAAAGCCGCTTAACCCCTAAGACATAGGTGGGAAATACCGTTGTCCAATTCACTAAAAATGTATCCCACATTCCGGTCGACACCGACAATCGCCCACTTCCAAAAAACGAAGCTCGAACAAATGCAAGCAGAGACCCTTCTTTCAAAAAATGCCATAGCCCTGCATAAACTCCAACTAACCCCAGAAAAATAAGCGGAGATTTCCAAACAAATTCAAATCGATCCGACATCGATAATGAGGGTAAAAAAAGCACCGAAATCCCTGCAGAAATCGCCATAAAAAAGCCTAAAGGATGTGAAAATCCACTGATCAAAAAGAAAAAAATCCCCACTAAAACTAAATTTA
>CAZZBY010000095.1:0-4521 GCA_964652635.1 uncultured Candidatus Marinamargulisbacteria bacterium
AATGGCGATTGTCTGTTTGGTGCAATTCTGAGGTCTGTTGCTGCAACACTCCATCGCGATCAAGCTTCTGCATTGGCAGGTAAAACTCAGGCACAATTGAGACACCATACTCAGCAATTGATGACTCATCTGATTCATCGGCATTACCCAGATCTTCCGTTTGAACCAAGTCAAGAATTTGTCCAATCATTAACGTCGATATCGGCGGATGATTTAAGTCTGGTGATACTGAATCTTAATCATGAAATTGGACAGATTTTACTTAATTCAGTTCGTCCTATTTGTGACACTGGCACTCCAAAACGCCCCAATGTTCATCTGCTGGCTGATCAAACCGAACATCCGGCGGTGCTCACTGAATTTTTACGGTTATTTGGTCCGATTTTAAACCTTAATTTTTCAATTTATGATGATCCAGCTTATTTTACTGATGGTCAGTTTAATTCGGATCTATTGGAGGTGTTAATTCCGGATCATAGAGTTCGGGAGCTGATTGGCCCGCGGATTCTTGATGCATTAAATCTTCGTTTTTCGCAAAGACTTTCACTTAATGGTCGTATTACGCCGGACTATCACCCTGCCCAGATCTTGGTCAATGTATTGAGTGAGTTTTTTAGCAATCCTTCTGTTACCATTGGCCCTCTTCACTACCAATTTCAAGTGGCCTATGCGGCTGATTTAACATTGAGTGGTTCAACTTATAAAACTGCTGTTATTGAGATGTCCAGTGCCTTTTTTGACTCTTTTTCAGATAAGCCATTGGATTTATCGGATGAGAAAAGGGTCTCTGGATTTGTGGAATTTATATTTAGTGACCTTGATGGCCATGACTATACCCCACTTAAGGCTCAGCTGAAGATGATTTTGTCACTTGGGTTTAGAGATTCTCGTGTTGAAGATTCTGCTCCCACAATGATGATTAATCGTGAAGACATGGCGTTTTGGCTACGGGATTTATTAACAAGTAAATGGGGTGCTCAACCTGAACTTACTCTTCTGTCCAAATTATTTTTAATTGAGGCCAGTACCAAGGACCCCAATGGGCATCTTGTATTTGGAAATACGGTACTTGTGGAGGCTGGAGATAGCGGTATGGCCCTGACTACTTATTCTGATCCACGCTTAATCCATTTAATTCATGATGGAAATCACTATAACGCATTGCGCCATGCGGGAGATATCCCATATGAAGGAGTCTCTCTTCCTGCTCTTCGGCCTGTCTCCGCGTCCTCTTCGGGGGCTTTTTCTCCTAACTTGTCCCCGTCTCTGTTAGAAGAAATTATAGGGGTCGGGACAGGGTCTTTTATTAGGGTACCTCATTCCGATGCCTTCCCCCAGGATGCCGCTTAAATTTATTTTTTACTCTTTACCAAGTAGGTTTTTATGCACAAATTAGTCTCACAACCCACCGTAGCCTTGCCATGTTCAGTCCAACGATATGGCCAATTTTTATCTCGTTCTCAGACTGTGATTACTGAAATTTTGTCGTCTAAAAGCAATATTATTACGAATTTTTCTACATTACTTGGTCAATTTGATTCTGCTCTTGTTGGTATTGGCAAAGACGAGAAGTGCAAAACAGAATTCCCGCTCAACTATATTGATTGCCGTATCATTATTACATTCTTACTTTTTAGACGTCTCTCGATTTATTAAAATTCAAGGTTTAACACATCTCTTGAAAGATCAATTTTATCTGAAGATTGTTCGTAATTTTCAATCTCAGCTGACGATTCCCCCTTACGTAAATTCTATGATTTATATATCTCAAATGTTTGATGGATTTCAAAAACTGTTAACCCCTTACTATGGAGCATCACGTCCCAAAGAGGTTCCAGATCTTGTTGATCTTTTTCTTCAGAAATTTATGGAGAAGCTCTCTGAGCCTCATTATTATCTATTGTTTCTTAACCATCCTCGTTATCTGCAACTTTCCCCTATGCTGGCTCTATTTTTACAAAAATTTCCAGATTTGAAACGCTCTCTACCATCTCTTAAGATTCCGATGTTGTTATCGTTTAACCATTCGATGGACGATCTTGGAGAAGTCGATTCTGTAGTCGGTTTGCCACGTCAAAATCCGATTTCCCAGATTGAAGACGCACTTTCTGCTGATTTTAAACAAAAGCTTCATGCTGGCTCCTTACGAGAAGCTATGATCCACGCTCATGACCGGCTCATCCAAGCGGAGAGTGAGCAATTTACTCCAGAATCAAAGACTCTTCCCCCTTATTTCTTACTTATTTTCAACTCAGTTCGTGCATTTATTGATAATTTTCAGGATCAACTTCTACCCCATGTTGCCCTTCCTGGCTTGGCGACTGCTTATACTCAATATTGTAGCCAACATCCCGACTTTCCTAAAAAGGAACTACAAGAAAAAATAGATGATTTACATCATTATTTTTTTCAGACACCTCCTTTAGAAAATCTCTTTATCATCCATTCAAAGCCTAGGCCTGATGCCTCTTTAGAAGGATGTCTTCTGCTTCGACAATGCCTTGACCACCTCGAGGGCTATGACACTCTCTCTCAACTTTGTGATGCGGCGTTTACAGACACTCTTGTTAATGGTTGTCTATTGATCACTGATCCTACTATTTCTTCTCCTGAAATCTCTGAGCTTGCTACAACTCTTCAACTCACCATTTCGGAATATCTTAGTAATCTTCCAGATACTATGACGATTAAAGAGGTTAAAACTGTTATTTATACCCTTGTTAAAAACGAACTAGAATCATTGCCCTATCTTCCAGATGTTCACACTTTGACCCTACTATCCCAACTTGGGATTTTTGTGTTTGAACGTGAGGATGAAGATGCTGTTTTTTCATGCGATAATGCCTTTAAAATTGAAGCGAGCCAAATTAGCACTACTTCTGCCTGTTTTTTATATGACCCTCAGACATCGACAATGTCGTCGGTGACTCAGTTCACCCTTAGTTCATCAACTGCCTCTGGCTTATCCCCGTTATTATCTTCATATCCTAAATTTAAGTGTTTAACCTCGTTATTTGACAATGTTGATACTCCTCCCCCCTCTTTTGATCAGGTGATGGACCTTTGGATGGACGTCCGTCGTATCCGTCAAGAGTCCCCTAACGACCCTCTTACCCATGCTGTTGATGCCCTACTACAGCTTTATGTCACTCAGCATGTGGATGGATTTCAGGCTGTGGTCGAGTCCCTTCCCCCAGAGCAACGTATTGACGATTCTGCTTTTTTAACTCTGATGCAAACGCCGATTTTGCATACCTTATTTTCCACGTCGGTTAAAACAGGCAAGCCTGTTTTTTATCAGGTTGTCATCCAGTACTTAAAAAATATGTGCTTACAAGAACCATCGTCTACTTTTTATCGTGATCAAATTAAAAATATTATTGATCACTTGACGATTAACGATATCTGCTTACGACTTGATTTCATCATCAATCTATTATCTCACGTTCAAGACCCTTATTTATTTTTACAATTTCTTATTCGTGGCATTCATTTTCATTCTAAGTTTAAAGCTCTGCCGAATTCCCGCAATTTTTTTCCGATGATATGCTTATCTTTCGCTACATTTGTAAATAGTCTATTGCACCCAGATCCCCCTCATCCCCAAAGTACTCCAGATGCGATTCGAACTCATTTTCCTCAGTTTTCTGAGTTATTAAATCAGCACTTTGATGCTATTATGTCAGCCTCTCGTTATCTAGCCCCTAGTGACGAAAAGCTCTTAAAAGCGATTTTGAGTCAATTTCCTAAATATCGAAACGTGTTATTTGAACGTACGCCGTTGGGAATTTTATTTGAGCATGGTGTTCTAGGCGATGGGGACTGCTTTGTGAGCGCAGTGATCTCGATGGTATTTGCTCAAAATGAAAAGGATCGTCCAGAGTGCTTAAAAGGCATTCAATCTGTGGCTGCATTCAGACAATTTATGGCCAACTTGATGAGGCAGACGGTCCATGCCTACCGTACAATTAAACTTGATGCTGAGGATTCTACGGACACACTTAAAGGTCTCTTTTTATCACTTGGCATTACTTCCACAATTACACCTGATCAACTGACCCATTTGATATGGAATTTAAATGCCGAAATTAATCAGGCGTTGGGGAATGGAATTCAGCCACTTTTGACTCCCGCCACTCGCCATCAGGCCTATGTTCAGCTTACTCATGAAACCGAACTTCCCACACTGATGGGACTTTTCCGTGATCTGTTCGCCCCCTTATTTGCGCTAGACACATCGTTTTATTCTAATCCTTACTACTTCGATCTTTCATCTGAGCCACCTCAATTCAAAGAGGAAACTCTTGCCGAACTGATTTTAAACGCCGACGTTAGAGCTGCATTTAACGCGACACTGATTCAATATTTTAATGAGGCTATTGTGATGGAGAAAGTGCATCCGTGTCGGGTGTTGATCAAGGCCATTGAGGACTTTTTTACTCAACCATCATTACTGTTGAATCGGTTTCAAGATGCCTATATTTCGGATATTGCACTGACTTACCGGGCATTTAGAACAAA
>CAZZBY010000096.1:0-4512 GCA_964652635.1 uncultured Candidatus Marinamargulisbacteria bacterium
AAGAAATTCGACCACGTCACGATGCCCCTTCGAAGCGGCAGAATGAAGAGGCGTAAGCCCATTTTGACCTACAGTCTTGACATCTATCCCCTTAGTGAAAAGAAATTTGACCACCTCAAGATGCCCATTAGAAGCGGCAGAATGAAGAGGCGTAACTCCCTGTTGATCTACAGCCTTGATATCTGCCCCATTAGCTAAAAGAAATTCGACCACTTCAAGATGCCCTGTTTGAGCAGAGAGATGAAGAGGTGTACAGCCAAAGCTAGTTTGAGAATTGAGAGTTTCGACCTTGTCGAAAAGAAATTCGACCATGTCACGATGGCCATTCCGAGCGGCAAGATGAAGAGGGGTATATTTTGTATCTGTTGTAGAACCTACAGGTGTACCAGAGTCTAAAAGGTGTGTAGCGAGATCTAGATGTCCATTTTGAGCGGCAATATGAAGCAGTGTATAGTGACCATTAAGACCAGACTTAACGCCCTTCCATGAAAGAACCCGAAATATTTCTATATTTCCAGTGATCGCTGCATAATCAATTAAAGTAAATCCATTGGAATCTTTAGCCTTCTCTAAAGCCATTAATTCACACTGCTTGATACTATCTAGATCTTGGTTTAAAACATCTAAAAAAATAGCAGATATATCTAACTGATAACCAGAAGTTTTGGCAATAGCAAGTATCGATTTTAAGCATGGCCAATGAAAAAGAAAAGCAGACTCAGTAAATAATTTCGTTAAATCTTCAGATTTCCCAAAGTCAGGATTACAAGGTACAACTCTGGCAGGATTAGTCGTAGATACGATTTTCTGAATTTCATCCAACGTCATGACTCTCTCTGAGAGAGTGTGACCTGCAGGCATAGAAAGTATTTTTTTATTTTTCATCAAAATTTTGTCACTCCATCTCCAAATAGAGAATTAAATTATAAATTTATCGAAAAAATTTTTTTAAAATTGCCTTATCATATATCCCCGCATACAATACCAGGAATATATGAACTTCCAATCGATCATTCAAACTCTCAATCAATTTTGGTCTAATGAAGGCTGCGTTATTCTCCAACCCTATGATACAGAAAAGGGTGCCGGGACAATGAGCCCTCATACGTTTTTGGGCGTATTAGGCCCCAATCCATGGAACGTGGCGTATATCGAACCCTCACGAAGACCCACCGATGGGCGATATGCCACCAATCCCAACCGTCTCCAGCATTACTTTCAATATCAAGTTATTCTCAAGCCTTCTCCATTAGATGTGCAAGATACCTATATTCGCAGCCTAGAAGCCATAGGGATTTCGCGAAAAGATCATGATATTCGCTTTGTCGAAGACAACTGGGAGTCCCCCACATTAGGGGCCTGGGGCGTGGGCTGGGAAGTATGGTTGGATGGTATGGAAGTCACTCAGTTTACGTATTTTCAACAATGCGGCGGGTATGATTGTAAGCCTGTCAGCGTCGAAATTACCTATGGATTAGAACGATTAGCCATGTTCATCCAAGGAGTCAAAAGCGTATATGATATCGAATGGGTCACCAATCGTCACGGTAGAGTGACTTATGGGGATGTCTACACCCGATTTGAAATCGAAAACTGTTTTTATAACTTTAAAGAGGCCAATGTCGAAAGTCTATTTCAACGCTTCTCTATGCATGAAACCGAATGTCAACAACTCACTCAAAAAGGCTATTCCTATCCTGCATATGACCATTGTCTGAAATGCTCTCACACCTTCAATTTATTAGATGCTAGAGGCGCAATTTCGGTTACCGAGCGCATGGCCTATATTTTGCGCATCCGAAAACTCGCCCATGCCTGCGCCACCAACTACATCAATAGCCAGGTTACTTCAACCAGCCCGCCCCACAAAGCATCCAAACAACGCACCCCTCAAGAGAGGGGGAATGGGAAGGGGAGTTCCAAATGACCCAAAAAAAATCCATATATTTACTCGAAATCGGCTGCGAAGAAATCCCATCTCGTTTTATCCCTTCATTATTATCTGACCTCAAATTTAGGGTATCTCAATCACTCATTAATGCCAGAGTGGGCTTTTCAGAAATCACCGCCATGGGGACCTATCGACGTCTAACCCTCATCATCACAGGGCTCGCCCACCACCAAGATGATTATACCGAAGAGGTCGTCGGTCCGCCCGTTACGATGGCCATAGATTCCACAGGAGCTCCCTTACCGCCAGCCATCGGATTTGCTAAAAAGTGCCAAATCGACGTTTCAAAATTAGTGACCATTGCCAAAAATGGACAGCACTACATCGGGTTTTCCCGTCACGAAAAGGGGCAGTCCACCGCTACTGTTCTTTCTCAACTCATCACTCAGACAATTAAAGAGTTACCCCTTCCAATTGCCATGAGATGGGGCAGCCATACCGAGACATTTATCCGCCCTATCCACTGGATTGTGAGCATCTTAGATAGCGACATTGTGCCGCTCACATTATTTGACATCAAAGCGGACCGCATATCCTATGGCCACCGCCTTCTCACGGATAATCCAGCCCAGCGAAACCTCATTTCAGGCTGTGAAGCTCTTATCACACAAGCATCAGAATACGAGGAGGTACTAAAAATGCAGTATGTTCTCATCAACCAAGACCAGAGAAAAGCCCTCATCCTAGCTGCATTAGAAAAGGAAATAGACATCACTCAGTTAGACCAAGATACTCTCAATGAAGTTGTTTATCTTGTTGAATGGCCCACACTCATCAAAGGGCAGTTTAACCCCAATTATCTCAACATCCCTAAAGAAGTCCTCATCCAATGTATTAAAAAACATCAAAAGTACTTTCCTGTTATTCACAATAACAACATGACATCGCACTTTTGGGTTGTGGCTGACAATGTCACGCCAAAAAATAAAGATATCATTATGAAAGGTAACCAAAACGTCCTCACTGCACGGCTTGAAGATGTCAAGTTTTTTTGGGAAGAAGATTTAAAAGTCACCTTAGATGATCAAGCTCTACGTCTAGCTCATATTGTATTCCAAAAAGGCCTAGGATCCGTCCAAGATAAAGTAAACCGAATGGCCAAATTAGCCACCCAAATTACAGATGATATTGGGGCTACTAAACTTCACCAACAAATTCAGCGTACCATTGCCTTATGCAAAGCTGATCTTGTCAGCCATATGGTCGGAGAACTTCCCGAATTACAAGGGATTATGGGGGCATTTTACGCAAAGCATCAAGGTGAGGAAGAAAGTGTTTGTCAGGGAATTATGCAACATTACATGCCCAGATCTGCCTCGGACACTGTACCCACTTCGATCACAGGAATGATTGCCGCATTGGCCGATAAAATAGACACAACAGTGGCCTCCTTCCACAATGGCCTCATCCCAACGGGATCTCAGGATCCATGGGGGATTAGGCGGGGGGTCTATGGCATCGCAAAAATCCTCTTTGAGCATAAACTTAATATTTCTATTGCTCCTTGGATTGACGCTATCTATGCCCAATTAGGAAGTCGAAAAAACGAAGATAAACTGACGGCTTTTATTGCCCAGCGGTTCCAATCATTTTTAGAGGAAAAAACGCTCGCCCAAGACAGTGCTCAAGCGGCACTTTCAAGCCATGGTTTCTATCTACTCAAAGCCTATCATGTGGCCAAGCAACTAGACGACTTAAGAGCCAACTGCCCTCTCCAATTCAAAGCCCTAGTTGAAACTGCTGTCAGGGTCAGTCGCCTCGCAAAAAATGCCCCGACCTCACCACAAATCTTCCCGGACCGATTTGAGCTCGCTCAGGAAAAGGATGCTTACAACGCTTTCACATCCCTACCAAAAGAGACTCTGCTTGCTCAATTGGCCAGCCTGACGCCTCTCATGACGGATTATTTTGACAAGGTTCTCGTCATGGATAAAACTCCACAAATCAAAGCCAACCGACTAAGTTTTTTAGCCGAGCTATCGACAAGATATACACAATTCGCAGATTTTGAGAAAGTCGTGATTAATTAAATTGAGGAATAAAAAATTTCAGGTATCATGGTGACGAGATATGACTAAAAAATTCCAAAAAAATATAGTTACACTTTGTACCATCACCACCATCATGCTCATGATGAATGCTTGTCAGCAAGGTTTTTTAACTAAAAAAATTGCAAATCCCACTCAGAAATCACCCGCAGAGGTAAACCAAATCATTACTGAAAATTTTATTCGCCATGGCTTTAACCTCATTGAGAATGAAAGTGACAAGGAAAAATTAGTATTTGTCTTTAAAAAAGTAAAAGATGAATTTCCGGTACTTCCCAAAGAATCTGCGAAGGGAATACCCTTAGAGCAGGGTGCAGAAATCGGATTTAGCGTGACTACTGTCAACTCAACGATATGGGTCCAATTTGAAAAAGCCGCAGGGAAAATTTTACCAAAAGAGCTAGAAGTAATTCTCGACGAAATCACAAATCAGATGAAGCATTAAATCGTTATCCCCCTTGGGACTGTTGCGAAATACCCCATCTGCACAATTTTCGCCATGCTTAACACTAC
>CAZZBY010000097.1:0-4504 GCA_964652635.1 uncultured Candidatus Marinamargulisbacteria bacterium
ATCTCATCTTTGCCACCGCTCCCTCCACCACAGACAGCCTTATCGCAACACTCAACATCGCCATTGAGCTTAATCCCCCACATATTTCAGCCTATTCACTGAGTATCGAAAGTGGAACAGCCTTTGAAAAACGTAATATTCCTTGGCCAGAAGATGACACTGACAAAGCTCAATACGACCAGCTGATTCAAACACTGACTAAAGCCGGATATCACCAATACGAAGTCTCCAATTTTGCAAAACCAGGCTACGAATGTCAGCACAATATCACTTACTGGAAACTCAACAATTACATCGGAATTGGACCAAGTGCCGTGTCTTATCACAACGGTTATCACTATCAAAACCCATGCGATTTAACCACCTACATCTCCAATCCTCATCCTTCCATTCCTGCTCAACCCGAACCCTATCTCAGCCAACTCAACGACACTCTCACCTCCACGCTAAGGCTAAGAGAAGGCCTCAACATCGACCTCTTTAACCGTCGGTTTGGCATCAACTTACTCAAGGAAAAATCAAACGAACTCACACAGATGAAACAAAGCCATCTCATCGAAGAAACAGATACTCACCTCAAAACCACACTCAAAGGCCAGCTCGTCCTCGATAGCATCCTCGAAAGGTTGATTTATTAATATGTCCTCCACATTTAAAATCATTAAAAAATCAAGCAAATCCAAAGCCAGAGTTGGCATATTATCTACCCCTCATGGAAATATCCACACCCCCGTCTTTATGCCGGTTGGCACCCAAAGCACCATCAAAGCCATGACCCCCGAAATGGTCAAAGCCTGCGGTGCTCAGATCATATTGGCCAACACCTACCACCTTTCGCTAAGACCTGGCGCAGACTTAATCCAGAAATTCGGCGGCCTCCACCCATGGATGAATTGGCCAAGTCCAATCCTCACCGACTCGGGAGGATATCAAGTTTTTTCACTCTCCAATATGCGTAAAATTACAAAAGAAGGAGTATCATTTAAATCTCACATCGACGGAAGTATCCATCAGTTCTCTCCCACATCCGTCGTGGATGTGCAGCTTAAATTAAATAGCGATATCCTGATGCCACTCGACATCTGTAGCCCCCACACCGCCACCGAACGCGACATCATCAACGACTTAGCCATCACCCATGCCTGGGAAAAAGAAGCTTTTTTACATTGGAAATCCCAAAACGTTCAAAATCAACTTTTCGCTATCGTCCAGGGCGGCATGTTCACGCATCTCAGAGACCAAAGTATTGACACTCTCACCCAACTTGATTTCCCCGGATTTGCACTAGGCGGCGTCAGCGTCGGCGAAAGCACAGCTGAAATAGAAACCATCATTGCACACTCTATCCCCAAACTCCCCGATACAAAACCCAGGTATGTCATGGGGATCGGTCTCCCCGACAACCTCAAATTTGGTATCGAGCAAGGCGTCGACATGTTTGATTGTGTCATTCCAACAAGACTTGCTCGCCACGGACAAGTATTCATACCAGGTGGCAAACTCACCATTAAAAACGAAGTCCACAAGCAAGACCAGTCCCCAATCGACCCTACCTGTACATGTTACTGCTGTACCCATTATTCACGGGCCTACTTACGCCACCTATTCATCAGCAAGGAAATCCTAGCAATGACACTAATGAGTATTCACAATGTCTATTTTTTAGTACAGTTAGTAGACAAAATCAGAGTCGGCATCCTTGAGGAGGACAAATGAACACCATGACCCAACCCACCTTCAAAGTAAAAGACATTAGCCTCGCAGATTTCGGTCGAAAAGAAATTGCCATTGCCGAACACGAAATGCCAGGACTCATGGCCATCCGTCAAAAATTCTCCGGAAAATACCCTCTCAAAGGTGCCAAAATCACAGGATCGCTCCACATGACAATCCAAACCGCCGTCCTCATCGAGACCTTAGTCAAATTAGGCGCCAATGTCCAATGGGCATCCTGCAATATTTTTTCAACTCAAGACCACGCTGCCGCTGCCATTGCAACCACAGGAACTCCTGTATTCGCATGGAAGGGCGAGACTCTCGAAGAGTATTGGGAATGCACCCTGGATGCATTAACATTCCCCAACGGGCAAGGCCCAACCCTAATCGTTGATGATGGAGGGGACGCCACCCTAATGGTCCACAAAGGCGTCGAAATCGAAAAAAACCCAGCACTCCTCAATGAGAAAACGGACAATAAAGAAACAGCCATTATGATGAACCTTCTCAAAAAAAGGTACCTAGAAAATCCAATATTTTGGCAGACCACTGCAACCCATTTGAAAGGGATATCCGAAGAAACAACCACAGGAGTGCATCGGCTGTATCAAATGCAAAAAGCAGGCCGCTTACTCTGCCCTGCCATCAACGTCAACGACTCCGTCACCAAATCCAAATTCGACAACCTCTACGGCTGCAAGGAATCTCTCGCTGACGGCATTAAACGCGCCACCGACGTCATGATTGGCGGTAAAGTTGTCGTTGTCTGTGGATATGGCGATGTCGGCAAAGGATGCGCCAAGTCCATGAAAGGGTTTGGCGCTCGCGTCATCATCACCGAAATTGACCCAATCTGTGCCCTTCAAGCTGCCATGGAAGGGTTTGAAGTCACCACTCTCGAAAACACCCTCACCGAAGGCCAAATCTTCGTCACCACTACCGGCAACAAAGACGTCATCACCATCGACCATTTAAGCAAAATGAAAGACCAATCCATCGTCTGCAATATCGGCCACTTTGACAACGAAATTCAAGTCGATGCTCTCAACCACTACCCCGGCATCATCAAAACCGAAATCAAACCCCAAGTCGATCAATACCAATTCCCCAACGGCAATCGACTCCTTTTATTGGCCGAAGGTCGCCTCGTCAATTTAGGCTGTGCAACAGGCCACCCCTCATTTGTCATGTCAACCTCATTTAGCAATCAAACATTGGCCCAAATCGAATTATGGCAAAATAACTACCCTAATCAAGTCCACATCCTCCCCAAAAAATTAGACGAAGAAGTCGCACGACTGCATCTTGAAAAATTAGGAATAAAACTCACTCAACTCAGCCAAGATCAAGCTAATTACTTAGGAATTTCAAAAGGAGGCCCCTATAAACCTGACCACTATCGATATTAAAAATCTTGACAAATCAATAAAAATACAGTAATAATCGAGACTCAGTTGACAAAGGAGTCATAGAAATTGGCAGCAGGAAAAGTACAGGCCCCCAATGGAACACCCCATAAGGTTCATACCGGAAAAGAAAAAAAGCCAGAACCCTTAGCGCAACAACCTGCGCATTGTCATAGAACATCAGCTATAGAACGACCAGTAATCGCGCCTCCACACCCATCATTTATTCCAGTAGACCATGCAGAAGACACTGAAACTCCAACCCGAACAGCCGCAATTATGTTTAATCCAGACGAAATCCCGCCTGACCTAGAAGTCCAAGGACTGCAGGCACTCATGCGTATATTAGGAAAAGCTCGGCTACCAGCAGACCAAGTCTTAGCGGAAGCAATAACAATTGTAAGTCGACTAGGGGAACTAAGGCGAACTGGACGTATCACTGTTAGCACATAATTGCATGAGGAAGATTATATCCTCATCTGGTGACCTATCACCCAAAAGTCAGCGTAAAGATGGGCAAGTAACCACAGGCTCCCCCAATATAGACCGATTACTAACACAGATCGCCGAGAATGCGGCGATACGGCTAACGCATATGAACCCAGAAGAACCAACTTCATCAGAAGATCGATCATCAACTGCATCTAGTCCAGCCACATTTCAATTCGACGAAGAAATGGACTCTAGCAGGACTACCACCCCACCCCCTTCCGAACCAAAGCAAATACAAAGAGAAACCAATATGGGATCGGGTAGGATTCACATCAAAATTCAATGCACCCTCCCCAAAATAGACGAAACATCGCAGTTGAGTGCTGAAAGCAAGTGTGCAAAAGAAACCCTAGAGTGGGTAAGCAAACAAAAATTATTTGAAGGAAACAGTCTTAAAAAATTTATTGGTGCCCAATTTTGGAAACTGGTTGAAGCGTATGATGGACTACCCGAAACTCAACTAACCATTATCTACAAGTTTATTGCCTGGCTATTTTTTCATGATGAAGAGCGGGACAAAGGAGACACCACGATTGGCAAATCCAAACCAAAAATCGAAAAACTCAATGAAGTACTAACCCCAATCAGTGAAAGAACACCAAGAGAAGATGATGTCGAGCAAATCACCACACTAGCCGGTAAAATTGCAGGAGATGATCAAGAGCTACAAGCTGGACTACTCACATTACCTCTCAAATCACTTTTAACCATCCAGGAACAGAAAACCATACCTCCACCAACATTAGATGCCACCGAACTTAACTTTACAATCAAAGCTGCCATCACCCTTGAGCATATTTATGAAGAATTAGAAAAAGAACTCCAAAAGAATCAACATAAAAAAGCACTCATCGATCAATTCACCATTGGGCTTAACGCTTACCTTGGAG
>CAZZBY010000098.1:0-4489 GCA_964652635.1 uncultured Candidatus Marinamargulisbacteria bacterium
GAGGTTGGTTTAGTTCTATACCGGGTACTCAGTGTAAGTTTGATACTTTTCTTCGGGCGTATTACACTTCAGGTTGTCAGGTATTTTATGATGCTATTGTTGCGTCTTGCGCTCTTTTTTGTTATGAGGAAGCCCCAACGATGCCTCCTGAGCTGTTGAGAATGGCACTTTTAGCCTTACTTGTAGCTCCTAGGTAATTCTTGCTTAGATGGTTGGTGTTCAACTACAATGTCGAGGATGTTAGATGCCATTCATAATGTCAATATTGATGCCCTTACCCCTTTAATTTCTCCTCGACAGCTTAAGGATGAGCTCCCGATGACGGATGAGGCTTATCATACCGTTTATGATGGCCGAGTGACGCTTCAGAAAATTTTGTCGGGTGCAGACACCCGCTTTTTGATGATTGTGGGACCTTGTTCAATTCATGATCCAAATGCGGCTTTGGAGTATGCGCAACGGCTTAAGGAGCTGCGGGATCGATATTTAGATCGTATTTACATTGTAATGCGGGTTTATTTTGAAAAACCCCGAACGACGGTTGGCTGGAAAGGCCTGATTAATGACCCTGATATGGATGGGAGTTGTGATATGACGAAAGGTCTTAAGTTGGCCCGTCAGCTTCTACTTAAGATTAATGCATTGGGATTGCCTGCTGCAACCGAAGTGTTGGACCCCATTTCTCCCCAGTATATGTCGGGATTGATGTCGTGGGCGTCAATTGGGGCACGAACGACGGAGTCCCAGACACATCGCGAGATGGCGAGCGGATTGTCGATGCCCGTTGGATTTAAAAATAGTACAGATGGCAGTGTGGATGTGGCATTGGCTGCGATGCAGTCGGCGAAGCATCCGCATTCGTTTATTGGCATTGATCAGGATGGGCATACTTGTATTGTCCGCACGAAGGGGAATCCTTGGGGCCATGTTATTTTAAGGGGTGGCCATGATGCGCCGAATTATCATCCTGAAAATATTCAATCTGCAGTGAAGGCCTTGCATGTTAAGTCCTTGATTGACCGTGTGATGGTCGATTGTAGCCATGCAAATTCAGGCAAAAAGCAGGAAAATCAGGAATTTGTCTTGGACTCTGTGGTTCAGCAAATTTTGGCTGGAAATACCCATATTTTGGGAGCTATGTTTGAAAGTAATATTCATGCTGGGAGCCAGTCTATTCCAAAGGATGTGAGTCAGCTGAAGTATGGGGTTTCGGTTACTGATGAGTGTATGGGCTTTTCGGAAACAGCACGTGTGATTGACGCAACTTATTTGAAGCTTGGCTTGCGCTAATGCTCCCTCTCTGTTCTAAAGCGGAGTAACCAATTAAGTCAGAATTAGTAAAGTTCTGGAAATAAAATTCGCTCGACACCTTCGATGAGGACGTGGAGGAGGGTCATGTGGATTTCTTGGATGCGGTCAGCGGTGGTACCGGGAATAATCCATTCGACATCGCAGTGGCCTTTGAGTTTTCCGCCATCTTTTCCGAGAAGGGCAATGGTTTTTAGGCCAAGTTGTTTGGCTTTTTGGACCGCTTGGATGATGTTTTCGGAGTTGCCGCTGGTGGTGAGTACAACGAGCATATCACCGGATTTACCGTAGGCTTCGACACCACGTGCGAAGACTTGGTCGTAGCCGAAGTCGTTGGCCGTGCAGGTGAGATAGCCGGGGTCGGTGAGGCTGATGGCGGGGAGAGGACTCCTATTTTTTCGGTAGCGACCAGTGAATTCCTCGCAAAAATGGATGGCATCGCAGGCACTTCCACCGTTTCCGCAGGCCATGACTTTTCCGCCAGATTGGAAGGTGTTGGCCAGTTCAGTAGCTGCTTTTTGGAGATTTTCTAGAGTTTGAGGAGCTTGAATCACTTGAGTTAGTGTATCTAGTGCTTGAATTAGGCTTTTTTGGAGGTGCGATTTCATGTTTTACTCCTTGCTTTTAGAAAATCTTTATTCATTCTGGCGATGTTTTCGACGCTGATTCCTTTGGGACAAGCCGCTTCGCATTGGTATTCGTTGGTACAGTTGCCAAAGCCCTCTTTGTCCATTTGAAGAACCATGTTCTCGGCCCTTTTGTAGCGCTCTGGCTGACCTTGGGGGAGTAAGTTAAGGTGAGATACTTTGGCTGAAACAAATAGCATTGCAGAGGCATTAGGACAAGCTGCGACACAGGCTCCGCAGCCGATGCATTCGGCGGCGTCCATGGCTTTGTCAGCAACATCTTTGCCAACGAGGAGGGTGTGAGCATCGGGGGCACTTCCGGTGTTGACCGATACAAATCCGCCAGCTTGGATGACTCGGTCAAATGCGGATCGGTCTACCATTAAATCCTTGAGGATGGGAAAGCCTTTGGTGCGGTAGGGTTCGATGATGATCGTGTCTCCATTGGAGAAGGATCTCATATGGAGTTGACAGAGAGTGGTTTTTCTCATTGGACCATGGGCTTGCCCGTTGACAACGGCACCACACATTCCGCAAATCCCCTCCCTGCAGTCGTGATCAAATGCGATGATGTCTCGGTCGGCTTTGATGAGTTGCTCGTTGAGTTGATCGAGCATTTCCAAAAATGAAGCATCGGTACTGACTTGGTCGAGTTTGTAGGTTTCGAAATGACCTCTGGATTTGGCATTTTTTTGTCGCCATACTTTGATGCTAATTTTGATGTGTTTTTCACTCATTATTTATAACTCCTTTGGGAGAGCTTGACTTCTTCGAAGATGAGGGATTCTTTGTGGAGGGTAGGCTCGACGCCAACTCCATTATGTTGCCAGGCTGCGACATAGCAGAATTCATCGTCATTTCGTGCGGCTTCTCCTTCTTCGGTTTGGCTTTCTTCCCTGAAATGGCCTCCACAGGATTCTTTTCGGTGGAGGGCATCTTGAACGAGAAGTTCTCCGAATTCGAGAAAATCAGCGACTCGGCCTGCTTTTTCGATCGCTTGATTGATTTCGTCCCCTACTCCGACTACGTTGACGTTTTTCCAGAATTCGTCTCGGATTTCAGGAATCCGTTTTAGGGCTTCTTTGAGGCCAGCTTCATTTCGGGACATGCCACATTTGTCCCATAATAAAAGTCCAAGTTCTTTATGAAATTCGTCGACGGTTTTTTTACCACGAACCCCAAGTAATTTAGTGATTTGAGCTTTCATTTCGAGCTCGGCTTTTTTAAACTCAGGATGATCGGTTTTGAGGCCATCAGGAGTGTGGCCGGCTAGGTAATGTCCAATGGTGTATGGGATCACAAAGTACCCGTCGGATAAGCCTTGCATGAGGGCACTTGCACCTAATCGGTTGGCCCCGTGGTCTGAGAAGTTAGCTTCACCTAGGACAAATAAGCCGGGAACATTACTCATCAAGTTGTAATCGACCCAAAGTCCACCCATGGTGTAGTGGATGGCGGGGTAAATCATCATGGGGGTTTTGTAGGGGTCCTTATCGGTAATGCGTTGATACATGTCGAATAGATTGCCGTATCGCTCCTGGATAGTATCTTTACCGATGCGTTTGATGGCATCTGCAAAATCGAGATAAACGGCTAGTCCGGTGGAGCCTACACCTCGTCCATCGTCGCAGACTTCTTTGGCATTTCTGGAGGCGAGATCTCGCGGCACTAGGTTTCCGAAACTGGGGTATTTGCGCTCGAGGTAGTAATCTCTTTCATTTTCGGGGATGGCACTTGGCTCGCGATTGTCGCCTTTTTTGAGAGGTACCCACACTCGGCCATCATTTCGGAGACTTTCGCTCATCAGCGTAAGTTTGGACTGGGATATTCCGTGGACGGGAATGCATGTTGGGTGGATTTGGGTGTAACAAGGGTTTGCAAAAAATGCCCCTTTTTTGTGGGCGCGCCATGTGGCCGTCACGTTAGATCCGATGGCATTGGTAGACAGAAAATAGGCATTTCCATATCCACCTGTTGCGAGACAAACTGCATCTGCGACATGAGATTTAATTTCGCCGGTGATGAGATTTCGGGTGATAATTCCTCGGGCTTTTCCGTCGATGATCACGATGTCGAGCATTTCATGACGGGTATACATTTTAACAGAACCGTTGGCAATTTCTTTTTCAAGCGCGCTGTAGGCTCCGAGGAGAAGCTGTTGTCCGGTTTGCCCTCTGGCGTAGAACGTCCTGGAAACTTGGGCCCCACCGAATGATCGATTAGAGAGATACCCAGCGTAATCTCTTGCGAAAGGAACTCCTTGGGCTACGCATTGGTCGATGATATTGACGCTGACCTCGGCTAGGCGGTAGACATTGGCCTCTCTTGCGCGGTAGTCTCCGCCTTTGACAGTGGCGTAAAAGAGTCGGTGGACGCTGTCGCCGTCATTGGGATAGTTTTTGGCCGCATTAATCCCCCCTTGAGCTGCAATACTGTGGGCTCTGCGAGGACTATCTTGAAAGCAAAACGCGTCTACTTGGTACCCCATTTCAGACAAACTTGCTGCGGCGGATGCCCTTGCGAGCCCGGTGCCGACGACAATAATTTTATATTTT
>CAZZBY010000099.1:0-4450 GCA_964652635.1 uncultured Candidatus Marinamargulisbacteria bacterium
CATCTGCATTAAAATGACCCCAGCCTGGCAAGACGCAATAACATCCGCCATCTCATCATCAGATCTCATCGCCGACACATCATTAATATAGGCAGCTCCATACCTCAGTCCCAATTCAGCAACCGACGATTTCATCGTATCCACCGAAAACGGCACATCAAACCGCGCCTTAAATCCAGTAAGCACAGGCTCAAGCCGCCTTAATTCCTCACTCACATCCACAGACTCCGAGCCTGGCCGAGTCGACTCTGCCCCAATGTCAATCATATCCGCACCATCGGCAACCATCGACTCAATCCGGCGAAACGCCATATCGGCATCCACAAAACATCCGCCATCCGAAAAGGAATCCGGCGTTACATTTAAAATTCCAACGACAGCAGGGCGACTCAAATTCAAATCGATCTCAACTTTTTCCATCCAAGTATTTGTCCATTTTTAATGGCTTCCTGTCCTTTTTTAATCTTATCCAGTACATATAATCGATACATAATGTCATCCACCAAGAGCACAAAATCATATCACAAAAATAGTGCACCCATTGACACCAAAAACCTACAAAGCTACCCTATCAACGCTCTGAAGTAGTCAGATAAAACCGGCCAAGATGTGTGATTTATCGCAAGCCGCAGACTATCAAGGAGACGGAGCATCAGCGTAGTCGGTAGAGTTAAAGCCAGCGAAAATCGCACAGATGAACCGGTTTTAGGCCGAGGTGGTGAAATGGCAGACACGCTAGCTTGAGGGGCTAGTGACCGCAAGGTTGTGCAGGTTCAAGTCCTGTCCTCGGTACCACACCAAACAAAAATACCCTTTAGAAAACATAGACTCCAAACAAAAGGATGTCCCAAAAGGGATGAGATTAGTTATTTATCGCGGAAGGAGTTTATCATGGAGCATAGCCGAAGGCGGAGCGGTATAAATGACTGGAGTAAAAATGACTAATATCGCCCTTTTGGGACATCCTGTCACATTTGGAACATCTGGGCACCGAGGAATCATTGGCAAGACTTTCACCCAAAATCACGTTAAAGCCATCTCATTAGCCATTGCAACCCATCTCAACCAAACATCAGATACCCAACCAGTAGTCGCCATTGGATACGATCCACGCCACGGAAATGACCCGGAATTAAGTCCAGACAGTTTCACAAAAATCTGTGTCGATGCTCTACTTTCACAAGGAATTAACATCTATTTCCTAACCCCATTCACGCCCACACCGATCGTCTCATGGGTAATCACCCATAAGCATCTCTCAGGCGGCATTATCCTCACTGCATCTCACAATCCACCGGAATACAACGGCATCAAATTCAATACCGCAGACGGCGCACCCGCAAATACCAGCATAACCTCTGCAATCGAACTCCTCGCAAATCAGTACATGAGTACATCTCCACCCCCCACTCCCACACAAGGAACTCTCACCACCATCAACCCAATCACAGCATTCACAATCGATATCACTCATAATCTCACTACCCTCCTCGGAAAACCACTCACAATCCCATTTCCAATCGTAATTGACGCCAAACACGGCACCGCAGGACAAGTCTGGAAGGACTTACTCACTCCACACACCACCTCTACCGTTCAAATCCTGCACCAAATCCCCGACCCCAACTTTGGTAATATCACCCCCAATCCAACCAAAATCGAAACATTAACCAAACTCAAAGAAAGTCAAAAAGGCCTCAATGCCCCAGTCGCATTTTCTAACGATCCCGACGCCGACCGCCACGTCATCCTCGACGACACCAACACCCCCCTCACCCCCGAAGAAACCACTGTCCTCATAGGCGAGTATTTACTGTCCAAAAATATCCCACTTACCCAAGTCATTTCTACGGTGGCCTCATCTCGGCTTCTCAGCCAATTTTGCACCCAAAATCACCTCACCTACACCAGTACCAAAGTCGGGTTCAAATACATCTCGACTCATCTCAACCAAGCAAAACAACAAGGACAAATTGCCATCGGAGTCGAATCCTCCGGAGGATTTAGCACTTCATTTCACACCATGGAAAAATGCGGATTTCTACCCTGCCTCCTCATCCTCCACCTCCTAACCGACACCAAAACCCCACTCTCCCAACTCAAAGTCGCCCTATCGATCAAATACGGCACTCATTGCTTCGCCGAAACCGAAGTCCACTTCAACCCGTCAGACAAAGCCGCCATCCTCACCCTCACCACCCAAAGTACTCTTCAAGATCTCATTCAAAAAACCCAACTCGACATCCACCACATCAGCCAAGAAGACGGTCTCAAACTCATCCTCAAAAATAACGACTGGCTACTCGTTCGCCTCTCTGGCACCGAACCCGTCGCAAGAATTTATGCCGAATCCAGCACAAATTCCACCACTCAATCCCTACTAGAAACCGGAAAAGAACTACTCAAGTCAGTGAATAGAATTAGCTCTCCCTATCCCAAGGGCGCAAGAAGAGACTTTTCATCCCGATCTTCCAACAAAAAAAATGTACTAAACCGATCTCGGTCAGCAAGATAATACATTTTAAGCCAGGGATACTCATCAAGTTGATCATAATGATGAGTAACCCATTGTTGTAAGCAAAGTTTCAACTCTTTTCGCCGTACCATTTCGTGATAGGCATCATCATACAATTTTTGCTGGGCCAGGAAAAACTCCTGATAATTCGATAATCGGTCGCGCACAAAATTAGTTTTCACCAAGGTCCCAGGATCCTTTTCGCCAAAACATTCTTCAATATTGCGACAAATTAAGTCTTGCTGAGTCACCAAATCTTCAAGAGTTTCAAAATACACCCTCCAAAACGCTGCCCGTCGTTCCCTAAATTCGGCCTCAGTTTTGGCTAAGGAAAGGAGAGTATATTCAGCCATTCCGCCCGCAATATATTTCCACACCCACTCCTCGCTGCCATCCCAAAATAAAAAGGAGACATCAATCGGATACAAAATCCCTTCCCGAACCAAATAATTTTCAAAATGACGATCCCCACGTCCCAAAATATCTCCAAGTGCCGCATGTTCGGCCAATTGAAATTCAATTTGCTCTAAATCATCTTGAGAATGAGGATGCATCACCGCATCATAAATCGTCATATTTCCCAAATAATCTAAAACCTGCCACCCCCCATAATTGTCTTTAATGTGAGAGGAACGATAATGAGGCCAGCCCAAATCCATTAAAAGCCGCGAGAGAAACGACTGAGCGTCCCATTCCTCCTGCTTCACTACCACATCCATCATCTGTGCATTATCCAACCGGAGCGTCACACGATAGACAGAGTTTCCCATGCCAATATCCACAATATCTTCAATCACAAATGATAAAGGATCCTTCACCATCAGATGAAGTTTGTCAGGGATTCTAAAAAATCGAAATTTCTCACCTAATATTCGAAGACGCTCAGATTTCGGGCGATCATTCACCAGCTGACACCGAATATCTGTATGACATTTACCATACAAAATCCCTTTACCACGCTCTTTTTTAAGCCCAAAACTCCACATCGACGGCTGGGTCAAAAAGGCATTTAAATCTACCTCGGTAAACGCATCAAAACCAAATCCTTTAGGGAAAGTTAATGATTCAAACTGGCGTAACCGCTTAATTAAAGTCATGAGGATGCATTCCTCCCAACTCAACATCCCCATCATGGGGCTCATCATCTTCAGCCAAATATTGCAAAGATTCTGGCAATAAATCCACAATATCGGATGCAATGAGGCCCACTCCAAATTCATCATAGGCCAAATCACCCGCAACGCCATGCAAATAGACCCCTAAAACAGCCGCATCAAAAACTCCAACCCCCTGAGCCAAAAGCGAGGCAATCGTCCCTGTAAGAACATCACCAGCGCCAGCGGTGGCCATACCCGAATTCCCCGTCACATTAACAAAGACTTGCTCACCATCCGACACAATCGTATGATGACCTTTTAACACCACAACCTTTCCCATCGACTTGGCCATTTTAAGGACAACCTCTTCTTTTAACTTTTGATCCGTTGGACAAGGTGCACCTAATAAGCGCTCAAACTCTCCACAATGCGGGGTAAGAATCATATCCGAAGGACATCGCTTAATATCCTCAACCGTCACCGCATTTAAGCCATCCGCATCCAAAACCACTGGGGTAATACCATTCATCGATGACAATATCTTTTTAACCGCCTCTTGAGTAGGTTTTTGAAGTCCCAAACCAGGCCCAACCACCAAAACATCTAATCGATGGGCCAATACTTTATCGAGCACCGATTGAGACGCCGTAGCCGATGCCACCCCATTTTGCGTATCCACAGGTAATACGATCACTTCAGGATACTGGATATTAAACGCTGGAATCGCATCTGTTACCGTCATCAAATACACCAGACCTGCTCCCATCCGAAAGGCCGCCATCGTTGAAAATACAGCCGCCCCCATCATGGTCACAGACCCTGCAAATACCCCTACCCG
>CAZZBY010000100.1:0-4448 GCA_964652635.1 uncultured Candidatus Marinamargulisbacteria bacterium
ACAATCAAAAATTTAGCAATTCCTTGTGCTAGAAATATCTTGCGATCATCATGTTGCGCGGATGTTTTAGATAAAAAATTTTCAATCAAGAACCACCATCTTCCCCATTTCTGATAGAGCTACACCGAACCTTTAACGCGAGAGTATACCAGGTAATTAATTAAAAATAACATAGAATTAATTTGATATTGACCCAAAGCTTTTTCTAGCATAGGAGTGGTTGGATCAGCTTTTGACAGCATCGATTGGAGTTCTTTAATTACATCATCCAATTCCCTATAAAGTTGCATCCAATGTAAAAAATATTCACCCATTACATCTTTTTTCATGATCATATCATTTACAAGTTGAATCCTTATGTGATTTTGATCAGAAAACTCTTGAATTTTTTTGAGATTTGCTTCAATTTTAGGCGTCTTTTTTTCTTTAAATTTTATAGACTCACTAATAGTTAATAATTGAGCTTGTGCATCTAAGTAGTTGCCGGATTTAAGTATGACGGATTCTGTAATTAATCCTTTTTCAAAATACCAGTCTTCAACTTCTTTCATGATGAGAAATTGTTGCTGACGATCTCTTGGTACAATTAAATCAATAAATGAGTCGGCATCAATACTTTTTGAAACCTCGAAATGGATCTGAATATACTGACTAAAAGTTTGGCCAGGATTTGTTTGCTCCCAGGCCCGGTATAAGGCAATGAATATATCGTCGGCAAGTTTAAATAACGGATTTGTAGAATCCATTTCCATCATTTCTCTTTCAAATGTTGCATAAGAGTTGGCATGATGGAACATTTTCTCAATGGTTTTAGTCATTTTCTGAAATTTTGAAGTGAACGGTGTGGTTTTAGGTAACATATCTGATTTTTTTAGGAGCTCTATCTGAAAATCAAATAAAAGCTGAACCATCATATTGGAAGATAATTTATCCTCCATCGTAAGAAAGTCTGACGGTATTTTCTTTTTATCATTCATCCTTACAGAATATCTCATTGCATCCATTAACTGTCCCATATGATCCTTAAAGCGTTGATCAAAGACCCCAGTTTTTTTTAGATCCTTTACTTCAAATAGGGTTTTGAGGTCATTTTGGATGTCTCTCCATAACAAAACTGTACTGTTGAAAAAATCTAAATAAATTCCATTTTGATATTTTCTAATTTTGAGTCTGAGTTTTTCAATAGCTTTATCATCTGAGGTGCAAATGTGACAAAACCATTCTGTGAGTTGAAGATCTTGAATGTTATCCGCAATATCATCAATTTTTGTATCGAAAACTGCTAATTTAGTAGATGCCTTCTTAAGAAGGTTAAGCTTAACTTCCTTTTCGGGGTGTTGCCATATAGCACTGAGCGGACCATGAACGATATAAGGAATTACCGCAGAACACCATTTGAATACCTTTTCTGATCTAATATTAAATGTTGCTGCTTTTGCAAAATTTTGTTCAACTAGTGTTTTTTTTAAGTGAGTATAATCCTGAGTATTTTGTTCAAAAATTCTTGCTAACTCGGGATCTGGGGGGGTTATCATTGCAATTGCGATATCCACATTCAACTCTTTTAAGGGCTTAAGATGATCAAAAAACGGGAGAGTTTCAAAAATATTTGTAAATGATTTTATTATTTGTGGAATAATTGAATCAAAAATAGTTCTCAAAAGAGCTTCACCTTTTGGAACTTGGAGTCCAATTTTTCTTTCTAAATCCTCTATAGCAGAGTCTGTAATTTTTCTTTTATAATACTCAGTTAAAACTGGACCATCGACTAGTGCGTCTAATGCTTCAAAGGTATTTTCAGAAAAACCAGAGAAAATCTTTAGATATATCAAAGTAATCTTAACTATTGAACAGGCATTTTACCTGGAGAGTGATTAAGAAGTTGAGCTATTAAGCCAAGAGCGATAGTTTCCGAAGCCCCACACCTAAGTGCGTATGTAAACAACGTTCTTGCAGCCTCTTTTTGGGGATTGTGAGGATGTGGGACATGAGGGTCTGGAGTGTCACTGGTAGGGTCAATTGAAGTTGCTAAAATTTTCTTTTTCATATTCATCCCACATATCATTTCTACTAACTACTTTTTCTGCAACATTAGAAGGAGATTATCTTTACCTGGTATTATCGAAACCATGGTGTGAAAATTTCAGGCTTGATATTACCCCAATGTGAAGCCCAGATACATCATACTCCCCATGAGCTCGGATTCTACAAAACCCAACCGCACGAGTAAAGCTCACTATGTGAGAAGAGAGTAGCTGAGCGTGATCATAAGCTCAAAGTGCATCAAGATACCGAAGCCGAATAACCGGTGGGATAATCGAAATAGGATATCCAAAATTAAATTCATTAATAAACGGGCTATCCGTCCACAAATGGGTGAGTCGATACCAAGTGATAATGCAGCCAAGTGGCTTTTAATACAGGGTAAGCAGTAGCGTCAAATCGGTTCTAAACGACCATCAGCGTATCCATCAATACCGGAACTTGATCCGCAGCAGGAAGTACAGTCTCCGACCCAGAAAGAAGGCCCTTCACTTGGCACCAAAGCCCAGCATGTTCAGGGGCAATCCGATGCTAAAATAGCCAGTGGCATTCCTGAATAATATGGAGACTTAATGGCATCTTGCGCCATGTATCCAACTCCAAAAATGCGTCCTGATGTCCCCATGCTTCTAGAGGATCTTTGAGAGGCTTGCCACCAATTGTCACTTCATTTTCTAAAACTACTTTCGTTTCAGATTTAGTGAGTGAGTTTCCTTCTAAGGTATTGCAAGTATAAGCCGGGCCAATTTTATAATAGAACCTCAGTGGCCCTCGTGTTGATTTAAAATCCGTCCAATCAGCTGACTCGTCGAATACCCCTCGACAAACGACAAGATTTTCACTTCGCCTCCATAGGAGGTGACGATTGGATATTCTGGCAATTGAGACGCCACATAATCCCCACCTTTAACATGAATATTTGGGCGCAAGTCCGCAATCAGTTGATTGGGGGTATCTTCATCAAAAATCACCACCATATCCACCATAGCAAGACCGCTTAGCATCAAAGCGCGATCATGCTGGGGCATTACAGGACGATGGGGGCCTTTTAACCGACGAATCGATGCATCCGAATTAAGCCCAATCACCAAGCGATCTCCCAACGATTTAGCTTCAAATAAATAGGCTAAATGCCCAGGATGAAGCAAATCAAAGCAGCCATTGGTAAATACAATGCGACATTTCTGGTGCCGCCATCCATCACACCTAACAATGGCATCATGGCGCAAATATAGTTGAGAAAAATTAATCATGAAGGGAGGACATCTTGCAATTCTGCAAGAGTAATGGTGGATGTCCCCACTTTAGCGACCACAATACCAGCACCAGCGTTGGCAATCCTGGCCGACTGTTCAAGGGGGAGTCCGCAAGATAAGGCCAATATCAAAAGTGAAATGACGGTATCTCCAGCACCTGTAATATCAAATACTTGGCGGGCCTGAGTTTCAATATCAACCTTCACGCCGTCTGTTCCAATCACAGACATCCCTTTTTCAGACCGAGTCACCACCAATCCAGACAGCGACAATCGGCCAATTAAGTCCAAGCCGCCATCCAAAATATGAGCTTCAGTATCTGCCGGTTTAGGAGAAATCGCAGTCTCAAATTCCGAAAAATTAGGAGTGAGCACCGTTGCACCTAGATATTTCTCATACTGACGGCCCTTAGGGTCCACGACCACCGGTTTGCCTGCAGCTTTGGCAGACGAAATGACATAACTAAGTAAGTCGTTAGTCAACGTGCCCTTTAAATAATCCGAAATCACAACACCATCGCAAATCGGTAACAATCGATCAAACGACTGTTTCAGTTGCGCCACAATACTATCCGATAAATCCGATGTGTGCTCACGATCAAGCCTAATCACATGCTGATGGTGTGCGACCACTCTAGATTTCAAAATCGTAGGCCGGCTAGCATCCAAAATGACACCTTCCGTCGAAAGCCCAAACTCACGACACGCTGACACCAACTTCTCTCCTGAGCTATCCTTCCCAATCACACCCAATAAATAGGCTGTCGCCCCCAAGCAATGGATATTATTAGCCACATTTGACGCGCCTCCAGGCACAAGCGTCGTCCGCTCCACCTGACAAATAGGCACAGGAGCCTCAGGCGAAATCCGATTGACCTTACACCAATGATATTCGTCCAACATCACATCCCCAATGACAATGATTTTAGACTTAGAAAAACAGGATAAATCAACAAAGCTCATAAGCCATCATTGTAACGTACACCACTTAAGCGTTGTAAAGAGGTGAATTGAGGGAAGACATTATGGATATTGAAACTAGGATTAGCTAACCGCAATCGCAATAATGGTAATATCGTCCGCTTGAGGTGCATTACCCTGAAAGTCGTTAAGGCGGTTTCGGACGTATTTGGCCATGTCTTTAGGATGC
>CAZZBY010000101.1:0-4446 GCA_964652635.1 uncultured Candidatus Marinamargulisbacteria bacterium
TAATAATACGGGTGAGTCAGAGTGAACACCCCGTCAGACGCTCTGACACCCCTCTCAATGAGGGGAATAAGTTCTCTTTGGGACTATTGCGAAATGCCCCATTTGCCACAGAGGAGTGAGGGTTATGAAATCATCGTCACCGTTGGTGGAACAATCTTCTGGACTTTCCCAAGTAACATCCAGTTCAGTACCATTAATCCAATGTCCCGCCCAATCGTCCACCAACCAACTTGCTGAGACTCTGATCCAAAACATCCACAAGAAACCACTAACCCACGCAACATCACCGAGCCCATCGCAATCAAAAAGATCCCCAACAACACCAGCGACATCCATAATAACGTCAACAAAAAAAGTCGGTTTTCGGTAAATCGTCTTAGATATGGCAATAAACACATCATCATTCCAAATCCAATAAGTACTTCAAACCAGGGTAATGTCGACGCAGCCATCACGACCCAAGAGGGGGGTAATATCTGATATTGCATCACCACATCAATAATCCCAATCAAATTCATCAGCTTCATCACTCCAGATACCATCCACATAGCACCTAATAAAAAAATGCCAAAATCAATACTAAGCGACACCCAAAAATTGCGACTAAAACGAAACATAATCCGACTCCAAATTCCCTTGCTGAGCAGCCCAGTCTTGAATACCATCTTTCAAGACGTACACCCGATGAAATCCATTGCCAAACATCAAGTCCGCTGTACGCCTCGCCATATCACATTGGGAAGAAGAACAATACACAATAAACAACTGATTTTTTGTATACCGATCTAGGACAGAGGAAGCCACTAAATAATCTCGCCAATATAAAGAAATCGCCCCGGGAATCCGAGCACGACGAAAGGAATCCAAATGTCGGGCATCCACAAAGACAGCTTCCTTGGAATGAAACGCCATTTTGGCATCAGCAAAAAGAACCTCACCCACCCCATTATCCAAGGGCAAAAAGCGAGCAGCAACCTTGGGCTTTAAGGCATCAATATCCACGACAACAGGGCGGGACACCCGCATCAGCTGCAATCGCGTTAAAACACCCAAGCACAATGCCAAAAAAATAAAAGAAGAAATAATGAGAACAATTAATTTAAACGACCGATTCATGAACACTAAACTACCTGATATACTCACATCGGTTCAAGCAGAAAGTATTATAAAATCCCCATATGGAGCGTCACGATGAAAGAAAGCAGGTATATTTGGAAAAATGGATCTTTAATCGCCTGGAAGGATGCGACCACTCATGTATTAACTCATGCCCTCCACTATGGAACCGGAGTTTTTGAAGGAATTAGAGCCTACGAAACCCCTCTAGGCCCGGCCATTTTCAGAGCCCAAGAACACTTTAAACGTCTTCATGACTCGGCCAAAATTTATGGAATGAAACTAGACTACACCGTCTCTGAACTCATCGATGCGACTAAGGAATTATTAGTCAGAAACAACCTTAAATCAGGCTATATCCGCCCACTCGCTTACTATGGCTATAAAGTGATGGGGCTCAACCCACGGCCAAACCCCATCGATACCATCATCGCCGCCTGGGAATGGGGAACCTACCTAGGGGACGATGGAGTAGAAAACGGAATCCGATGTAAAATGAGCTCCTGGACACGTTTAGATTCTCGTATCATCCCTCCACTCGCCAAAGCAACCGCCAACTACGCCAATTCGGCCCTCGCCAAAATGGAAGCTCTCGACTGCGGATACGACGAAGCTATCCTTCTAAATAGTAACGGACACATTGCGGAAGGCCCTGGAGAAAATATTTTCGTCATCGTTGGTAATACGATCTATACCCCACCCGCATCTGATTGCGCCCTAATGGGAATTACCGCCCAAAGTGCAGCTAAAATCGCCGAAGATTTAGGCTACAAGGTAACCTATAAAAGTCTCATCCGAGACGAATTATTTTTAGCTGACGAGCTATTTTTCACAGGAACCGCCGCCGAAATCACTCCCATTCGAGAAATCGATGGACGCCAAATCGGAAATGGAAAACGAGGATCCATCACCCAAGAAATCCAAACCACATTCTTTAAAGCCGTTAAAGGGGAACTCCCACAATACAGTAGCTGGTTAACCCACTGTAAATAACAGTGCTCATCCGGCCATGGGAAGAATTTGACTTGTGGAGAGTTACTAGAGTTACTAAAGTTCTTTTGTAGGAATAGGTGGAGTCTGTTTACTAAGGATATCTTCCATCTTCTCTCTCGCTCTAGAAGAAGAAAAAACCTTCATAAAGGGAATCCCGTGCTCTTTGAAATAGTCCATCACCGGCAAACCGTGCGCTACCCCCATTTGAAAAGCAACCATCTTGTTTGGACCGCTTTCACCAAGCTGACTTTGAACATGTGCCATTAAACCAGCCTCCCGTAATCTCAAAATTTCAGGAGACATCAAAGTCTGAATACCAGTTTGATAAGCTTCAAAATAAGGTAAGATTTTGTCAAGATAGTTTTGCACTGTCTTTTGAGGTAACCCTCTAAATTTTTTTTCTCCATTGATCTGATTCACAAATTGATCAATAGTCGCAAGTAAAGCATGAGCTTCAAAATAGACACCCCCAAGATAAGGAAAAAATGTTGATTTAAACTGTCGAAAAAGAGGATCGTTATTCAAAAAATCAGAAAGATTTCGAATATTCAAAATCAAGAGATCGTAATTGAGTTGTACATTTCTTTTAACAGCAGAATCATCCCACTGCATCACAGAAATCCCTGCACCAGCCATAGTATTCACAATATCTGGATGTGTGGGTCCTTCAGTAAGCAAGACCTTTTCAACACCTGAAAACTCTGGTCTACCTCCAATCCAATACACATATTGACCAAATTGATCCGCTGAACGCAAATCAGAATGTGCCTCCAAAAACAAAATAATAAGGGGTTGTTTCGAGCGAGTTCCAGGAACTTCTGTAACCTCCATCGTATTTTGAGGATCCCGACTAACGAACTCTTGAAAAGTCTGAGCAATATTATGCTGAATCAGTATCCAGCCATTAACTTCTTGTGCATCAACACTCCCAGTCATGCTAAGCACAGCCACAGCCACAGCAGGTAAAGGTCCAGATGTAGCCGCAACA
This sequence comes from uncultured Candidatus Marinamargulisbacteria bacterium, assembly GCA_964652635.1. GTDB lineage: Bacteria > Margulisbacteria > Marinamargulisbacteria > SXXA01 > SICP01 > CAMCZW01. The sequence continues at coordinate 3,098 of CAZZBY010000101.1, forward strand.
GCTCCGGTAGTAAGTAAAGTAAAAGCTTGCATAGGAAATGAGGGCATAGCTGGTAATGCACTCGAAAGCCTCAATGGTCCCTGCGTGGTATAGCTCACAAAAGCTTCTCGATCTAAGCCTGAAACACCAGCCAAATACGTTGTTTTACCATCACGGTGGTCACATATTTGGGCACCCGCAGCAAAATCACCCCCTGGTAATGAGACTTCAGCTGTCTTACATCGAGTCCCGTCAGGCAATTCCACCGTAGTCAGCTGGGCACCTTGAATCGCCACATCCCCCAAACTCACCAATCGAATTGCAACTGATTTTGGCAGCTCAACATCACAAACCTTACAAAGCTCCACTAGCCCCTGAACAAAGGAAGGCCACACTGTCCGTGCCATCAACCGTGTCGCCCCAGCAGACGTCGCTAATGAAGCCGCTTGAGCACATTTAGTCACAAACGAGGTCACCTGACTTGTCGGACAAAGTTTTGACATTAAACTTGAAAGTACCTGAAGCCCAATAGACGAAATGGCAAGCTCAGGTCGACTATAAAGTGCAGAAACAAGACATACATCCACCAAAAGTGATATCGCCCGAGATTCAACGGTCTTTCCAGCTTCAACTTCCAAGGCTTTCATTTCCTTAACAAAATGCTCTTCAAAAGTCTCATACAAACGGACCTCAAACTCCTCCTGAGTAGAAGCTGTCACTAAAATTGTAGAACTTAGAAAAGAAAATAAAGGAGTTTGACTTCGCTGCTGACAGTAAGTAGAAGTTCCATCTGGATGAGCCAATTTAACCCCAAACCGATGCTCCGGCAAAGAAGTAAGATGCCTCATCACGAGCTCTATAGACCCAAATGGATGGGAGGAATATCTCTTATCTGTAAACTCATAAAATAGCTTGCCGCCTGCCCCCCGTCGGCACAGAATATCGGCTTCACCATCTAAAGCATAGGCCTCATGCGAAATCACAAATGAAGGAACCGAAGATGACTTTTCAAACAAGCGACGATTAATCCGGGGATCTTGATTTAAAAGTTCTCCACTTGGAAGACACCGTAATACAGACCAAGTATCATCTTGATTTCGAGCAATCGAAATGACAGGTGAGTTACCATCCTCCTTTCCCACACAACCTTCAAGCTCAAGAGAAGGAGAATAAAAATCAACTCTCACACCTAACTTGTTTGAAAGATCTTCTAAAGAATCCATTCCATCAAATTCAAGTGCATCAGGATGCGACAGAGGATGACGTCGACCAACTGTAAAAAAACAAGCAGCTCGAACCGCAGAACATGAGGTTCGGAATGCAATAGGAATACGGCAAGATCGCTCGTTTGGAAATAGAGAAATGATTTT
>CAZZBY010000102.1:0-4439 GCA_964652635.1 uncultured Candidatus Marinamargulisbacteria bacterium
AATAGAGAAATGATTTTTAGATGATACATAATGCACCTCAAAATTTTTAAGTCAAGGGAGTCCTCTGTCAGTACTTTTTATCGGTACCTTTTTTAAAAAATTTCAGGTGGGCTATTTCCCCTTGTTTTTTTGCGCTTTGCATTGCCTATTTAGAAATTGGAGCTATGTTGATAAAAGAAGCTTCCCAAAATTTGAAACACCTTGAACCACTGACCGAAGCCGCGTCAAGTCATCCATTTTTTTAACCGGCAAAAATCGGCTTCGAGGGACATGCAGCAACTGAACCCGATCAAATATTTCAATCGCAGCACCCATAGCCATTTCAAGCTGAATCACCGACTTACCTTCAACCGTCTTAGGATTCACAATCACAGGCAACTCAAAACGATGCTCAATCAACCGAGTTTTAAGCACCTGCAAGTCAACCCAAATTGAATTCGTATTAAATACTGAAAACCGATGAATATCTTCAAAATCAGGCAATTCAGATTCCAGCACCTGCGCCCTCTCTAATAATTTCAAACACCCACCTCGGCGCACAATCGTTCCACCCTTCACATCCAAGGCCGTGCGCTCCGCGACCTCCATCACCATCTCTAACCGCTGCCTGGCCATCATCCCCAAAATTCGCATATCAAATGATGCTCCCAAATTATCCGAATTCGAAATAAACAAATATCGAATTCCATCTGCCAAAAACGCATCCAAAATACCCAAATCATAAATCGACCAAAACACATCCCCATGTCCAGGGGGGGCCCACTCCTGATTGGGAAAAGACGGAAACGACACCGGCTCCATCAACTCCGCATCAATACGAGGAACTTGATGCTGCAAAAATAACCGACAGTCAAAGCCATTTAACGCGGTGTGGGTATCGTTATGGGTCGCAAAACTATCCATCAAAAATAAGGGGACCTGCACTCCCGTCGACTGTCTCAAATAATCAACTTGCCTAAAAATAATATCTAAAAAAGTGATCGTCCCAAATACCGGTATCAACGATTTAGGCCCATTACAGCCCATCGTGGTCCCCAACCCCCCATTCAATTTTAAAATCGCAACTTGATCCACACATTGGCGACCTAATTCCTCATCTTCAAGCGACAACCGTGTATAATCCGGACAATCCGACACCGAAACGCCGTCCACATCACGCAGTGGCACTGAAAAAGTTTGACAGTCAAAAAAAGAAGCAAGCATCCTTCGATACTGTAACTCGAAAAGAGCTGAGCATTTCGTCATCCTTAGCTTTGAAAGCAATCTATCACACTTCTGAGAAATCATAAGTGGCCCCAACAATAGCAAAAACCAGCCAATGGAAAAAGCTTAATACTTAAATAGGGACTATCCACTGAGAAGCAAGTTCAAAGAGATGGTTAGCACTCCTTTTGTAGTCACTGATGATAATTGATATTAGTTTAGCTCTTGATAATGGAGTAAATGGCATAGTAGAGTGACCCAGATTAAGAAGATCCGAATTTTTGACTTTTAAATAATAAGGAGAGACCAAATGCCCACACAAACTCAACCCATGTTAGCGTCAATCGGAATTACAGAAGCACAAAATGTGTACCGAAATTTATCCTATGATGAATTATTTCAACACGAAACCAATGCCACCCTTACTGGCTACGAAAAAGGGACCGTCACAGCATTAGGGGCTGTCAATATCGACACAGGCAAGTTTACTGGACGCTCCCCCAAGGACAAGTACATCGTTAAAAACAATGACTCTCAAAATACCGTGTGGTGGGCCGATCAAGGATCAGACAACAAAGCCATTACTCAAGAAACCTGGAATCACCTCAAATCGCTATCTATCACCCAACTCAACAACAAAACACTCTATGTCATGGATGGATTTTGTGGAGCAAATCCCGAAACACGGCTTTCAGTAAGACTCATTACCGAAGTGGCATGGCAAGCTCATTTTTTCAAAAACATGTTCATCAGACCCACACAAGAGGAATTAAATAACTTCAAACCAGACTGGACAATCCTGAATGCCTGCAAAACCAGCTGCAAAGATTTTGAAAAATGGGGCCTACGATCTGAAGTATTCATCGCATTCAACATCACCGAACGCATGAGCCTAATCGGTGGCACCTGGTATGGCGGAGAAATGAAAAAAGGAATTTTCTCCATCATGAATTACTTCCTCCCTCTCAAAAACATCGGTGCATTCCACTGTTCAGCCAATATGGCTAACAATGGTGAAACTGCCCTATTTTTTGGATTATCTGGTACCGGAAAAACCACATTATCCACTGATCCCAAACGCCAACTCATCGGAGACGACGAGCATGGATGGGACAACACTGGAATATTTAACTTTGAAGGCGGGTGCTATGCCAAAACCATCGATTTAACTCCAGAAAAAGAACCCGATATTTACGCCGCAATCAAACGAGATGCCCTTCTTGAAAACGTCACCCTTGACGCTCAAGGCAACATCGATTTTGCAAGTAGTCAAAAAACCGAAAATACCCGTGTCAGCTACCCGATTTATCACATCGATAACATCGTCAAACCTGTATCAAAAGGAAACCATGCCAACAAAATTATTTTCCTCACCTGTGATGCCTACGGTGTTCTCCCTCCAGTATCCAAACTCAATAAGGACCAAGCCATGTACCAATATCTCAGCGGATACACTGCCAAAGTCGCCGGGACAGAATTAGGAGTCAAAGAACCCACTTCCACATTCTCAACCTGTTTTGGAGCACCATTTTTACTAGTCCCTCCGACTCATTATGCCAAAATTCTCGGTAAAAAAATGAGCGAACACAACTCCCAAGCCTACCTCGTCAACACCGGATGGAGCGGTGGCGGATATGGTGTTGGAAAACGGATGAATCTCAAAATTACTCGGGCCATCATCGATGCAATTTTAGATGGAAGCGTCGAAAGTGCTCAGTTTGAAACCATGCCCATATTTAAATTTCAACTTCCAACTCAATTAAACAACGTACCAAGCGAAATCTTAAACCCACGCAATGCATGGCAAGACAAAGCCGGATATGATGCAGCCCTTCAAAAACTCGCCGGACAATTTGACAAAAACTTTCAAAAATTTGTCGGAACCGCCGAAGGACAGCGTCTTGCCAATGCAGCCGGCCCAAAACTTGCCTAATGATGAGTACTCAGGTATATCCAAATATGCGGTTATTTTGCGGTAGTTCTCATCCCAAATTAGGGAAGGAAATTGCGGATTACTTAGGGATTAAGCTCGGTCAAATGACACTCAAAAAGTTTAGCTGCGGTGAAACGTATGTTCGAATCGAGGAATCCATTCGAGGTGAGGAAATCTATGTTCTCCAATCGATTAGTGCAAATGCTAACGACGATTTTATGGAACTATTTATCATTATGGATGCCCTCAAACGAGCATCAGCTTCCGCAATCCATGTCGTCGTGCCACACTTTGGATATGCAAGACAAGACAAAAAGTCTGCCCCCAGAGAACCCATTACATCACGCCTCATGGCCGATTTACTCTCCGCAGTAGGCCTAGATCGATTGGTCACCATGGATTTGCATACCGACCAAATCCAAGGGTTTTTCAATCAACCCGTCGATCACCTCACCGCCCTTCCGCTATTTGCCGACTATTTTAAAAAGAAAAACTTGAGCAACCTCGTCGTTGTCTCTCCAGATACCGGAAGCGCCAAGTTTGCCAAGAGGTTAGCCGACCGTCTCGGAGCCGAACTCGCCATCATGCATAAAACACGCCCCCAGCACAACGTCGCCGAAATCACCAATGTGGTTGGAAACGTCAAAGGAAAAACAGTTCTCATCTTAGACGACATGATCGATACCGGTGGCTCTGTGTGTTCGGGAATATCTGCCTTAAAAGCCCATGGATGTAATGATGATGTCTATCTCGCAGCTACCCATGCCGTCTTTTCAGGGCCCGCTGTTGATCGTCTCTCCAAAGCAGGCTTTAAGGAAGTCATTGTTACCAACACAATTCCCTTAGAAAATAAACAATTTGAGTGCTTAAGGATTATCTCCACAGCACCAATGCTGGGTGAAGCAATTAAACGAAACTACGACAAAGAGTCGATTTCGTCGTTATTTATTTAAGCTCAATCACGGTATCCACCGCCCCCGACATCTTCATTTTATCGCGATACACATTAAAAGACATCTGAGACGATTTGACAAAGTCCGTAAGATGAGGGCCCTTGCGAATATCTACATACCCCGAAAGCAAAATCCACCCCGTTGCATCGTCATAGGTAATTTGTTTAGATTTAATTCGCAACTGAGGCTGAGTCATCACCACATCACCCAGCAAGGTCAATTGTTTAGAGTCCGTATTAAATCGAAACGAATGACAGGTCAGATGAGTAGGTTGGCTAAGCCCACGACACACATCAGGATTCGACGATCGAATTGGCCGAGACGGATCTAACATCCATGTCAAAGAACTC
>CAZZBY010000103.1:0-4432 GCA_964652635.1 uncultured Candidatus Marinamargulisbacteria bacterium
TTGGGTATCTTAAAGTATGCTTGCGGAAATCTCCAAAAATCAGACTCTATTTTTCAAGATATCCTCACCTTGGATCCTTCAAATGCCTTGGCTAAAGACTATCTTGCTCTCATTAGAAAATCTAAAACTGATGCAGCTGTAACCCCTGCTGCGCCATCGGCTGCTCTAACTGCAGCGAAAGCAAAGTAACATTAGCGCGATAATTTCCAGATATGTGGATATGCACTCTCGTAGGAAGCATCTCTGGAATCGATTAGAGGGGGAGGCTGCACAATCACCCCCTAACGTGGATGTGTTGAAGGCTCTATTTGACGAATTAGCTCGTATAGAGTGTTTTTGGGCGTTCCCTGGGCCAGAGGTAGTTGCTCAATTGTGCCACTACCTTGAATGTGCGTCTTATTCTCTTTTTACCCAATTAGTTCATAATGTTCTTACTGTTTTAACTAGTAAACAATATCGTTTCCGTCAATACCCCTATCAGGGTAATCTTTCATTTTTGGATCGTCCAATATTGCATGAGCATCATTGTTTGATCTCCGAAAAATCACGTCATAAAAAACCTTATTGCGAAGTCTTAATTGTTCACCCCATGGCTGATAGATTTAAGACTCGTTGTCAGGAGTCATTATATCATCTTCGGACTCCCCAGGATGACTTTTACTACGATATCCTTGTTGTGGATACTATCCAGGTGGCCATTAACGCAATATTAAATAATCCCACGATTCAGGTCTGTATTTTAGCCCATGGATATCTTGAGCATGACTTTACGCAATTAAGACCTGAAATGAGTATGATTTTATTTGAACAGCTTGAGTCAGCCTCACTTTTTAATGATATGCATCACCACATTATGGCAAGTGTCAAAGCCCGTATGGACACTCCCTTTTTTCAGGCTCTTCAAGACTATAGTAAAAAACCAAAAGGCGTGTTTCATGCACTTCCTCTATCCCGTGCGAGCTCTATTCAGGATTCGCCGTGGCTCCAAGATATGGTGTCATTTTATGGCACATCAATTTTTATGGCCGAAACATCCTCTACTCAAGGAGGGCTTGATTCTTTGCTTTACCCGCAAGGAGTCATTAAACACGCACAGGAAAAAGCAGCGGCTGCCTTTGGGGCTAAACGGTGTTTTTTTGTCACAGTTGGGAGTTCAACTGCCAATAAAATCATTTTGCAAGCGACACTTTCTGCTTCGGATATTGTTTTAATTACTTCAGATTGCCATAAATCGGTTTCACATGGAGCGATGTTATCTGGGGCTGTTCCGATTTTTATTGCCCCTTATGTTTTGCCAGATTATGACCTCTATGGGGCGGTCACTTTGACTCAAATTAAACAGATTTTATTTGATCTTAAAGCTGTGGGACAGCTTGATAAAGTCAAACAAATTACACTGACCAATTCTACATTTGATGGGCTTATTTATGACGTGGAGCAGATGATGATGGAGATTTTGGCGATCAAACCTGATATTATCTTTCACTTTGATGAAGCATGGTTTGCATTTGCCCACTTTCACCCGCTGTATCATGGCCGAACAGCAATGTCTGCAGTACGTCGTATTCGACAACGCCTTCGAAGTGCCGAATACCGTGATTTTTATGCCCAATGGGTTCCCCCAGAATCCCCACAGCATGCGGTCAATGAACCGCTTTATCCAGATCCAGATCATGCGGTTATTAGGGTTTATGTGACTCAGTCAACCCACAAAACACTCACAGCTTTTCGCCAAGGATCTATGATCTTGATCGATGACGATGATTACGATGACACCTCGTTTTCAGATGCCTACCGGATGCATACTACGACATCCCCTAATTATCAGATTTTGGCATCATTGGATTTGGGGCGACGACAAGTCTCTTTGGAAGGGTTTGAGCGTGTCCAGGACACTCTTTATTTAGCATATTACATGAGAGCTAAAATCACCGATACGCCCCAACTTAACGCCTATTTTAAAGTTCTGGATACCGAGGACCTTGTGCCTATGCCCCATCAGGGCTCGATTATGGTAGATCCGACACGTATCACGCTGGATATTCGTAATACGAATATGACCGGTAGTCAATTTCGAGAACACCTTATGAATCACTATGATATCCAGATCAATAAGACTTCTCATACAACGGCACTATTTATGATTACCATCGGTTCCACGCAAGAAAGTATTGACCATGTTATCCATGTTTTATATGACATTGCAGCCCGATTAAAAATAAAAACCCCGATGGAGACTTCTGTGACAGAAGATTTGGCGACACTTCCAGAGAAACGTCACTTTCATAATGCCTTTAAAATGCCAGAAATTTTCCCCTGCGATGCAGTCAAAATTCGAGAGTCTTACCTCTATGCCACCCATGATGATGCTGTTCAGCACATCCCTCTGACACCCAAAATGTTAACTTCTATGGAGGTTAGTCATCCGTTTGTTTCGGCTGGATTTGTTACTCCTTATCCTCCAGGCAGTCCATTACTCGTCCCTGGACAACTCATTACCTATGATATTTTTCGCTATTTGCTTAACCTGAATACCCATGAAATTCATGGATATCGCCCTGACATGGGTATTAAGGTATTTAAGCCAGAATTTTTAGAGACACTTACCTAGGCCATTGCTCATCATCACCATGCTCACCACCCTCGATGATATTCGTATTTTTTGGAAAACTAATCAAACTCCTCTTTACTTTATTAGTCCAACCTTATTTAACCTGATTGGACTTGATCAATGGGTGGGTGGATTACGCTATATTACGTTTATCGATACGTTCTCAGGTAAGCATCCCCATGCGCTATTACCGACGGAAGAATGCCCTATTTCTGCTTTTAAAAATATGGAAGAGATTAATGAATACCTTCTTAGCCAAGACTCTGTTGTGTCCCGTATCGACCCAGATGGATATGCCTTATTTTTATTTTTTAATGACGCACTTGAAAAAAAATGTCAGACACTCCGTTTAACCTTATGTTTGCCACGACAATCTATCGTCAGATCCTGTGATAGTAAGATTAATACCACTCTTATTGGTAATCAGGCAGGTGTCCATAGCGTTCCTAATGTTTTAGCTCGTATTGACTCCTATGAAACGTTAACCTCCTTGGCCAAAACTCATCATTTGGGCTCGGAATGGGTGATCCAAACTGCATATGGGGATTCTGGAAAAACAACATTTTTTATTTCTGATCAACAATCATTTGAGGAATGTAAAGAGTCCATTATTACAGAAGACAAAGTAAAAGTGATGAAGAAAATCCGGTGTGTCTCTGCCGCATTGGAGGCCTGTGCAACTTCTCAAGGTACTTTTGTAGGTCCGTTGATGAGAGAGCTCATTGGGGTACCTACCTTGACTCCTTATCAGGGGGGGTGGTGCGGAAACGATCTTAATCCAGATGGGTTTACCCCCCCCACTCGATGTCAAGCTCAACAGATGGCAGAAAAATTAGGAAATGTGCTGTACCAACGAGGATATCGAGGCTATTTTGAAATTGATTTCTTAATCGACTTGGATACTAATACGGTATATCTCGGAGAACTCAACCCTCGAATTAGCGGTGTCACAGCAATGACCAATTTATCTCCTTTTTGTCAAAAAACAATTCCTTTATTTCTTTTTCATCTCCTAGAATTTTATGGAGTTCCTTTCAATATTAATCCTAAAGAATATAATGCAATGTCTCTCTCTCAAGGGGCGGAAGGATGTACCGGACAACTTATCCTCAAGTACACACCCTCCGATCTCAAAAAAATTTATCAAGCTCCTCATTCAGGTGTCTATACACTTACCAAAAACCATACTCTGGCCTTTAAAAAAGGAAGTAGTAACCGCCACGATGCGTCTGGCCCCCATGATGTTTTTTTAATGCGTATTATGGACGTGGATGAGTATGTCTATCAAGGTGCTGATCTGTGTATTTTATTTGTTAATATCCCACTACTCGGTCGTGGAAATAAGCTGACTCAGATTGCTAAAACACTGATTCAGGCTGCTCAATCTACCTACCAATTTAGGTCTCTCACCAATGAAGAACAACAACTTGTAGACCGGTATCACGCTCCAAGTGAAGTGCTAAAATAAAGTGATGTATGTATCATGCACCTTTGCCCCAAGATGCCCAAAATGCGGGCTGTTTTGCTTGAGGATTCTCCAGAGGGTATGTCCCATTGACTATCCCTCCTACCTACCGACAAGTCATTTACACTGATCTTCCTGATATCCTCGCTTTACTTCGAGATGATGACCTTTGTATGACGTCATATACTCAGTAATTGGAAATTTATAGGTCTTAAAATTTGTTTTACCAAATTATCCCATTGACATAAGTATAAGCGTAAATTAATATAGTGGTCATGAAGCCACAAACAGTACGAGAATTTTTTCAACAATTCCCAAATGACCAAGCCTGTTTAGACCATGTGATGCTGGTTAGG
>CAZZBY010000104.1:0-4429 GCA_964652635.1 uncultured Candidatus Marinamargulisbacteria bacterium
CGGATCAAATGATGCAACCACACTCAAAAGCTACAGCACAGAAAATCTTACGAAGATTGGGATCGACCCAACAGGAAAAAAATTCCAAAATTTTTATACAAATGATATATCCTTGATACCTGAATTTTTCTCAGCCAACAGCATTTTGGCTCAGACCAAGAATAATAAAGTAAAACTTGTTACATCAATTTCAATGTTTTACGACTTGGATGATCCCATATTTTTTGCATCTGAAATAAAAAAAATACTTCACCCCACTGGCATTTGGCATTTTGAACAAAGTTACTTGCCAGCAATGCTGAACTCCCTCTCGTATGACACCATTTGCCACGAGCATGTCACCTACTTGAGCTTGCACAGTGTGCAAAGAATTTTAGCCTCAGCAGATCTGAAAGTTTTGAACGTTGGTTTCAATGATATCAACGGTGGCAGCTTCTTCATAAATGCCACTCACATTGAAAATACAGAGGCAATTCAAGATATTAAGGGCATAGAAAATATCATTAGCCACGAAAAACAGCAAGGCATAACAAACGGAGATGCATTCAGCAATTTTGCAAAAAACACAACCCTTCACAAATCCGAATTAACCGCACTGCTCAAATCCATTAAAAATGAAAACAAGACAGTCCTGGGATATGGCGCATCAACAAAGGGAAACGTCCTACTGCAATACTGCGAAATTACAGAGGAAATACTGCCCGCAATAGCAGAAGTCAATCCTGATAAATTTGGCGCATTCACACCCGGAACAAATATACCCATAATATCCGAATCAGAGGCAAAGCGAATAAATCCAGATTATTACTTGGTTTTACCATGGCACTTCAGGGAAAATATTATCTTCCGTGAGACAGAATTTTTGGACCGGGGGGGGAAGCTCATATTCCCACTTCCGAGCATATCGATATACGGCAAGGATTCGAGTACAAAATGACGTCATTCACCAACATGTTTCCCTCGCATTCACAAGCGCGACAGGACCATTTTGTTTTAAAGGCAACTGACTTTAAAAGAGGTGGGTATTTCCTGGAAGTAGGCGCTCAGCATCCATGCGAAAACAACAACACTTACGGGCTGCACACAAACCATGAGTGGCAAGGTGTTTCCATTGAAATAGATCCGACTCACCTACAACTGTGGCGACAAACTCGACCAAACAGCCCATTGCTGATTGCTGACGCACTTTCAATTGACTATCACTCAGCGCTTCCGCAATGGTTTCCAGATGCCAATCAACGACTTGATTATTTGCAACTTGACATAGATCCAAGCACCAACACACTGGCCGTGCTCAAGCGACTTCCACTCCACGATTGGAGATTTTCAATAATTACATTTGAAACAGATGCATACACTGGTGATCTTCGTGCACGCAATGAAAGCCGAAAAATTCTGCTAGATCTTGGCTACAAGTTACTGGTCGGAGACGTGGAGGTAATGTTTCCACCTATATCAAAAGATCCAATAGCGTTTGAAGATTGGTGGATTGACCCGAGCTCTATTGATTCGCCATCTGTCAACCAAATTGAAGCACAGGCAAGCCAACACAAATTACCCGAAATATTTCTACAATAAATATTAAAAAAATGAAAAATAACACCCTTAATATTTGCTTGTCGCATGTCCCTCCGCCACAGGCTTTTAATCAACACGTAGACATACTCATGTCACCAAATCTTCTGACGGGGGCTCAGACGGTTATCTACACACCAGATTATTTATTTGATCCTCATGGGGACACACTTTCGGAGTATGCGCAGCTCTTGTGGCTTTCTGAAAACTTCTCCAACGTGTGCGCGAACCATGAATTTGTTCGAATATTTCACTACAGAAGATTTACAAGTCTCAAAAACAGGTCGCTCGGAAAAGTCTCTTTGAATCTACCATGGGCTCGCGTTGTATCAAACAATGACCTCGAACACTTCGAATCTGATTTCACTAGGCATTCAACCCATGAGATCTACAACTCACTCACAAGCATTCCATCGGGAGTGCTTGGTCAGTACAGCGACAATCATCTGCTGACCGACTACCTTGACTTCACCAGGTTTCTCATCGAAACGCAAATCATGACGACAAGTCAAGCCGTCAACTTCTTGAGAACCGACAGATTTATTCCATCCTGCAATATTGGGATTTTTGAAAGCTCAAAATTGCGAGTGGTACTTAATATACTTGCTGCCGCTGCTGAATTCAGAAAATCAGAGATCTTCAAACGGCATCTTGGTTCACAGAGACGATCCATGGGTTTTTTATTGGAGCGATTGCACAGTTTTCTGCTTCTTCAGATATTGGAAATCGACGGCAGTAGCATTGCATTGGGGCAGAATTTTGTCATAGCAGATGACAGCACGATAAAAGCAACAATTTAAATATGACCAAAACAGCACGAATCACGGGTGTAACAGGACAGGATGGCTCCTATTTAGCTGAACTTCTCTTATCGAAGGGCTATCGCGTGCATGGCCTGCGCAGACGCGCATCACAATTTAATACTCAGCGAATCGATCATTTACTACCCGAGAACAATGATCACGCCGACAATATCGACCTTCACTACGCGGACATGACTGACTCTATGAGTCTTGTTCGTGTGATAGAAACTGTCAAACCAGACGAAATATACAATCTGGCTGCGCAAAGTCATGTGGCAGTTTCTTTCGATCAACCGGAATACACCGCCAACGCAGACGCATTGGGCACACTTCGTGTTTTAGAGGCTATCCGGGTTACCGGTCAAATTAAAACCACCAAGTTTTACCAAGCATCCACCTCCGAGCTGTTTGGTTTGGTACAGGAAATACCACAAACGGAGCGCACCCCCTTTTACCCGCGCTCACCCTATGGAGTTTCCAAGCTGTACGGGTACTGGATAACAATTAATTACAGAGAATCTTATGGCCTGCATGCAAGCAATGGGATTCTTTTTAACCATGAATCCCCTGTCAGAGGCGAAATTTTCGTAACCCGAAAGATCACCAGAGCCTTAACTCGCATAAAGCTTGGAAAGCAAGAATTCTTGCCGATTGGAAATTTAGATTCCAAACGAGATTGGGGCCACGCAAAGGATTTTGTAATGGCGATGTGGTTGCTGTTGCAACACAAAAATCCTGTTGATCTGGTTATAGCAACTGGTACGCAACACACAGTACGAGATTTCATAAATCTGGCGGCAAAATTTTTGAATATCAATCTGCGCTGGAAAGGTGAAGGCATCAATGAGGTTGGAATTGATATCGACTCCAATAAAGTCATTGTGAAAATCGATCCGAAATACTTTCGCCCAGCCGAGGTTGATACATTGTTAGGCGACTACACAAAGGCCAAAAATCTATTGGGATGGACCCCGAAAATCACCTTTGAAGAATTGGTCTCAGAAATGGTTGAGCACGATCTCAAGATCGCAGCCAAGCTTTAACCACTTCAAAAACCACAAGTTAATATTCAAAAATTGTGTCAACGGCTTTAATTATTGGAGCACTTGGTCAAGATGGTACATATTTATCATCGCACCTAAAATCATTGGGATATAGAGTAATTGGAACAACACACCAAAAAAAACCACAACAACAAACCTCACGGCAAGACGTACTTGACTTTTTGGACCTTAACTCGCAAGAGTCGATAGACTTCATTTTAGCCAAATACCACCCTGACGAGATATACAACCTTGGAGGTGTATCTTCCAGTGCGGATCTTTTCTCATCCCCCCAGACCACCGCAGACGTTAACGGGATGGGGGTGATTCGCTTATTGCTTTCAACGTCCAAAAATGCCAGGAAAGCCAAGGTGTTTTTGGCGATGAGCAGCGAGATATTTGCCGGTACTCAAGCATGCCCACAGAGTGAGTTAACGCCGCCACGACCCCTTAACCCTTATGGAATATCCAAGACCTTTGCATGGTCCATGGCATCGTGTCTCCGAAGCCAATGGGATTTGAATATCTCGGTGGGTATTTTGTACAATCACGAGAGTCCTTTGCGGCCTTCACGATACCTTTCCCGAAAACTTTCAATTGCCGTGGCAAAAATCAGCCTGGGGCAACATTTTTCACTTCAACTCGGTTCACCGTGCTCACGCCGAGATTGGGGTTATGCAGGAGACTTCGTCAGAGCCATGCACCAAGTGACAAGCCCAGGGCTCAACAGTGATTTCGTTATTGCAACCGGAATTTCTCACTCTGTAGAAGATTTTTGCAGGGAGGCCTTTGACACCCAAGGACTTGATTACAGGGAATTTGTCAACTTTGGATCAGAGATTGGCCGGGTTCCACGCGATGAATCTGTAGATCTTCGCGGTAATATAGAAAAAATTCGCAACGCAACTGGGTGGCAACCCACCACTTCGTTCAGACAAATGATTGCGCACATGGTGGACGTTGATATTTATTTACAACTCAACCCGACTACACAGTTTGTTCCCCTGC
>CAZZBY010000105.1:0-4427 GCA_964652635.1 uncultured Candidatus Marinamargulisbacteria bacterium
GGACAATGAGCTCACCGTCCTTCGGGTTTCCGGTGTGCCGATGGCCCGTATTGTTCTCCCGATTTTAATCTTATGTGCCTTGATTACACTATTATCCTTTTTTGTGAATGAGCGGGTGGTCCCCTGGACTAATCGTGTCTCTGAGGAGTTATACCGGCAGGAAATTTCGAAGCGCCCTCCCCCGGAAATTGTCGAAAATGTGGTATTTAAGGTCCCTAAAAATCGGCATTTTTATATTCGTAAAATTGATCAGGCAACGTCTCGCATGGAAGGGATTTTAATTTTTGAAGAAACATATTCATTTCCTCGGATTATTTCGGCTAAGGAAGCGATTTGGCATGATCAGATGTGGACACTGATGAACGGCTATATGATCGATATTAATTCTGAAGGGCAAGTGGAATTTTATAATCATTTTTCAGATCTGAGTATCCATGTAGACGAAGCTATTCGGGCATATTTTTCGTCTAATAAATCCCCAAAAGAGATGAGTTCGAAGGAGTTAAAGGAACGTATTGCTTCGATGACGAAAGGAGGAATGAATACCAAACCACTTGAAGTGGAGTATCACCTTAAGCGTGCGATGCCTTTTGCCTGCTTTATATTTGGTATTGTTGGGATTGCGTTTTGTTTGACATTTGTGAAGTCTGGACAAGATTGGTGGGGAGTAATTGTGGCAATTTGTTCTGCAGTTTTGATAGTTGGGTTATACTTCTTTATGGTTGCAGTCTTTCAGGCTTTGGCTAAAAATGGTACGTTTAGCCCTCTGTTGGGAGCTTGGATTCCAAATATCGTATATGGACTTGTGGGCAGTAGTGTTATGGGATTTCAATTTATTAGGCGGTAATGAAGCATGATCGGAGTCGTAGAGTCAGAATTTAAGCAGGAATTAGACCTCTGTCTATCGCTGGTCAAACATCAGCACTACCCTGATGCCCTCGATCGAATTAAATTGTTTGTCAACCGCTCTCCCTCTGCGTTTGCGGATATATTGTCTCAACTGTATAAGCGGATGACATCGCACTTTGATGACGTTGGATTACGGTTACTTATTTCAGAACTTTACATTTCTATGAAAGCTTATGATTCGGCCTGTGATGAACTTGAAAACACTCTTGATTTTGCTCCTAATCACTCTCAAGTGTTTTATCTCCTCAGTAAAATCTATAAACACTGCTCCCATCAGACTGTCATTCAATCTCTGTTTGAGCGTGCATTTTCTGAAAATAATATGGATCCGGCCATTATTGATTTATTGCCTGTGATCTATATGGAGAAGTGCCAGTATGACTCGGGAATCCTGTTTTTTGAAAAACTCATTTTAGAGTTGGATCAGCATAATCTGAATCATCGTCGATTTTTAAGTGAATTTTACTTAAAAGCGGGTCGGTTTGAAGATTACTCGGAAGGTGTACTTCGGATTATTCAAGAAGCCCCGGAAGCCATCCCCCACTATACGCAAGAGTGTCAGGCGGTACTCAAGCGACGGCCAGAATGCACCTTTGTTCGTAAGGCGTTGGTAACATTACTGATTAAGGGGATGAAGCCCTCTGATGCAGTGGAGCAATTGAGGGTATTACTTGATTTAGATGGAGCTTCTGCATGTGATATTATTGGCTCTCTCAAATATTTATTGTCGGTATTTCCGGACCATCCTACTGCGCGGCTAATGCTTGCGGATTGTCATATTATTAATCGTCACTATGCCGATGCCGTGGATTTATTGAGGTCACTTACCTCTAATTTAGTCAGTGATGATATTTTTAGGCGCTTGGATCAGATTTTAATTCAGATGCCCGAGTTTGTGGCTGCACTTGAATTGTCGTCGGATTTGTATTTTCAGTTGGGTCGATATCCTGAGAGCTTGGGTGTGGTGATTTCGATGATTACCCTTGACGTCCGTGATGATCCATTTATTGTCCGGCGCCTGAGAGAATTGATTGTAAAGGAGCCTCTTCTGGAGCCTACCTGTCGCTTAAAGCTAGCCGATCATGCGCTGATTACGGGTGAAAACTTAACCTGTGAAACCGAGTCCCGCCAGCTATTGGGGACGGAATTTGACTTGCAAGGCCGCCTGATGATGTCTTCTGTTTTTGAAAGGGGTCACCGTTTTTTAGAAGCTCAGGAAATGCTATTTTCGGCATTGGATCGGTATATTGATCATATTGATGTTCATTTGGCACTTAAAAGGTTTCAAACTCATTCGATTCATCGGTTGATTGAACAAAAAACATCTCAAACTTTTGTGGCTGACGCCCCACCCGAGTATCACTTTACTTTAGGCGTCCTTTATATGAATCATGGGTTGCTCTACCCTGCTTTGGATCATTTTCAAAAGCTCACTCAACACCCAAGCTATATGATTGATGCCCAGATTTTGATTAGCCGATGTTTTATGGAATTGGGACGATATGACCTTTCGCTAAGTCAGTTGAATCGGCTTTTTCTGAAAGTCAGTGAATTTGACTACCCATTGCGTAATCGCCTGGCTTATTTGATGGCCGTCTCCTACCTTCATATTGGTAATCCTCAAGAAGCCTTAAATCAACTTGAATATATTTTAGAAAATGACATTAAATTCCCAAATGTTCAGCATATTTTGTCTCAGCTTAAGGAGGAAAATTTACTGGATTTTAGAGGGTTAATCGTGACGGGATGCTCGTCGTTTATTTCAGAAGGAAGCCCTGAATGGTCATTGATGGCCGTGCATAATCCTGAAAACGATGATTTATACGTCAATGCGTCTCAGTCAGGAGCATTGAGCTTTGCACATCCTCATAACCAACAAGGAGTTGTGGCCTTGTTGAAAGACAATACAAAAACCGCTGAAGAGTCGTTTAAATTGGCGATTCAGATGGATCCTCAACTGACAGCAGCCTATTGTAATTTAGCAATGGTGAAGCTGATTCAGGAGGAGTTGGACTCGGCCCTATATTATTTGATGAAGGCTCAATCGATTAATCCTAAATTGGATGCGATCTATATTACTAAGGGATTGATTTATGCCAGTCAAAACCAATGGGATTTTGCGCTTAATCAATTTGAAGACTGCCTTTCTCTGAACCCCAAACATGGGATTGCTTTATTGAATTTGGGTGATGTCTATTTTCAGCTGAATGACATGCCACGGGCGTTGCAGTTTTGGAAAAAGGCTTTGGATTCTGGGTTGTTGTTTCCGTTTTTACATCGTCGTTTGTTTTATCTTAATCCGAAGCTGGAGTCTCAAATGGTGTGGACATCGGATTACAAGTTGTCCTTTGTTCCCTTTTATCATGGACGCACTAGTACTGGGGTTGCAATGAAGGCTGGCAATTTGGCTCAATCTCCGTATTCGGGGATGCCGTTGTTTGATTATCTTTCGGCTACTTAGCCCGCATTTTTGATCAAGTCTATCGCTTAAGCAGAAATTTGGTATGAATGACGATCATCTGATTAGCCGTTTTTGTGTTTAAACTTATATCATATGTGGTATAATTAACACATGAAAGTGTCTTACTATCAGACAAACAGCGGACGGGTTCCTGTAAAAGAGTTTATCGATAACTTAACAAGTCAAGATCAGGCAAAGGTCACCGGATGTCTAAAAAGCATACAAGAAGACGGGTTTGATTCGGATCGAGTTGAGTTTCGTCAGATTGAAAAAAAATTATGGGAAATTAAAATTAGAGCGGTGGATGGTGGATATCGATTTTTTTATGCAACGGTTGAAAAAGAAATCGTGTTGCTCCATGCATATAAGAAGCAATCGCAAAAGGCACCATTACGAGAAATTGATACGGCAAAAAAGCGACTGAAGGAGGTATTACTATGAATAAAAACCGATTTACTTTGGATGAGCATATTGAAGAGTTGAAGCAAGATCCGGAATTTGCAGCATTTTACGAAAAAGAAGAGCTTATTAATACGGTATCTCGATTAACTCGTAAAGCTCGGCAGCAGGCCCATTTATCACAAGAAGAAGTTGCCAAAATTGCGGGCACTAGCCAGCCTGCAGTAGCACGGCTTGAGAGTGGCCGATCAAAAATATCACCTACATTGGATGTTCTCGCTCGTGTTGCCAGGGCAACAGGAAAGAAACTTGTTATTTCATTTAAATAAACTGCTTTCAAGATGAGGCTGGCAATTTGGCTCAATCTCCGTATTCGGGGATGCCGTTGTTTGATTATCTTTCGGCTACTTAATCGTCTACTTTCTTTTGACCTGCCCCCTCTAAACTGGACATAAAAGAGCTAGAATCGTCCTAAAAAAACAGGAGGACGAGGAAATGAGCAAGAAGTATGGAAAGCGGTACCAAGAAGCAGAGATATTGAAGATATTAAAAGAAGCAGAGGTCAGCGGGAATGCGGAAGATGTTTTGCGAAAGTATGGGGTAAGTACAGCGAGCTACTATGTATGGCGTCGAAAATATGGCGGGATGGAATTAAGTG
>CAZZBY010000106.1:0-4388 GCA_964652635.1 uncultured Candidatus Marinamargulisbacteria bacterium
ACCGCCATTTTGATTTAAACCAACTCGTGCAATGGGTCCAGATTATTTGGAAGGGGTCGTGGATTCTGGCGGTGGATATTTCGGGGCAATAGACGGAGAGGGGTGTATTGTTTTTCATCACTTCGACACCGGGAACGCTGTTAAAGCGTTTGATATAGTCGACAGAACCTCTCATAAGAGGGAGTTTTTTGTTGTAATGAATGAGTAGAGGAAGTCCTCGCTGATAAGCCCATTCTCTTAGTTCGGGGAGGTCTTCGATGGTGATGAGTTTGATATTGGTGTGGATGGTGACAGGGACTTTGTAAAATCGGATGCGCCCAATGATGTCATTGAGGTGATCGGACCACCTACGGCCGGTGATGAGTAAATAGTCTTCAGGCACAACCGTGGGGATATAGATCATAATGTGATCGACCAGGGTCAGTATTTCGTCGATGGCATCGATGGGGAGTTGACCATGAGTCCATAATCGGATTTTTTTTCGTCGTTGCTTGATCCATTTCAAAATTTTGGGGAGTTGGGGATTTTTAAAGGGGTCTCCTCCCACCACATTAATGATTTTTTTTCGACTAATTTGCTTCCATAGCACCTTGTTTTTAATATTACTTAAGACATTGTTTTCAAATTCAAATTCGGTATTGGACGCCTCCTTCCACAGTGTGCATCCATTACATTGGAGGTGACATTGCGTAGATACCGTCACCATCGCCTGAGATAACTCTTCGATTAGGGAAAACGGTCGGACAATTTTTAACTCTTTAAATTTTCTCATACTATGTATATAATATTTTTATTTATTAAATTTATAACGTTATTTTTATGGTATTTATTTCAATTTCTAATTCACATCTTACCATTAATGGGCACCGACATGAGGCACCTATTTCTCGGTTGATTCATGGGCCCTTTTTATGGCTTAAACTTGTCTCTGACATTGACCGTAGTGCGTCCATTATCGTGTATATTTCGCCTCAGATAATGCCGTTTTACACCCTATTATTTGAGCTTATTTCTCAGCAATTTCCTCGGGTACTCTTAATTTTGACACGGTTTCAAGTGCTGTATTACTCACCGGTATTTTGGGCAAAACAGTGGGTTGAATTGGGAGTTTTAACTGGAGTTGCGCTGGTATTGGTGGGAAGTGGAATTCATTATCACCGTCTTTATCAGAAGATAGAGAAGAATAATCGACAAATAGAAGCTTTAATTGAGTCTTTAAGCATACGACTTGCCAAATCCCTACCTTCTCGTCAAGAGAGGCTGTATCAGATAGCGGAGGCCGCTCGTTATATTCCAGGGGACTTGTCTTATTTTTTACTTTCTCCTCAGCACTTTGAATTACGAGGAGTCATTCCCATTGTAGACGCCGATACATCTTTAGAGTCCTTAAATTCATTATTTTCCCGATTTTCAATGGATGGGAACTTTGAATTTGTCTCGGCGAATGCCAGTACAGCGACTTGGAAATTGGATGGCACCTATGGACTTTAATCTGTATTGTCGCTGGGGTGGACTTATGACTTGTGCCTTACTATTTCGATTTTTGGCGTATCCACAGTACTGTCTGTACCACCGCTGTCAGGCAGACTATGTGGCTCGGCTCGCCCAACTTTCAGAGCTTAAGGATCAGGTTAGTCAAAGGAGTACAGCCAGTCCGATTCACCATCATTTATTGGATGTAGGGCGTCGCCATTCGATGTCCCTGGTATTTGAGCCTTTGGGGCATTTTCAATTTAAATCCACCTTTGATATCGATCAGTTTTCGAAAGTAATTCCTGTAATTTTAGAGTATCGCACCCTCCCCTTGTCGATTGAAGAAATTCGATGGGACAGGGATCTCAACACCCTATCTGTCCAATTTTATACCCAACAGGAGCCTCGCCATGCCATCCCCGTTTCGCAATAGATTTAGCATAGCGAGTCTGATCATTTTGGGGATTTATGCATATCCGATTTATGCGAATGATGGTCCTTTTAAGGTGAGCGGCCTTGGTCTTTTGCAACCTGCAGGCGTGGTGCCTGCTGCTCTGGTATCACCGTATGTTGTGCCACTGAAGTATATTTCATCAGAGGCAGCCATTGTGCATATTAAAGCTTTGTTTCCAGAGATGAAAGCGGCACAGTCGGATGGTGTTCATAGAGTGATTGTGATGTGTACAGATCGGGAGATTGGATTTGTTAGGAAAGCCATCGATAGTTTGGATACCCCGTCTAAACAACTGCAATTTGATGTCGAAATTGTTGAGGTATCGCATGATTTTAGGGATCATTACAGCGGACTTTTATTGGATTCGGTAGATGGATTTTCGATTAATTATGATTTTTCTAAAAATGCAGTCCATGCTTTGTCCAATTTAGAGGCAGTTTTATCGGCGTTAATTAGCTCTGGAAATGCCAAGTTGCTCTCGAAACCTCATCTGACGATTTTAGATACGAAAACGGCCCACATCCAAGTTGGGGATCGCATTCCCTATACGACGACGGTATTTCATAATAATTCGTCGACAGTTCAGGTTAATTTTATTGATACTGGAATTCAGCTGGATATTTCGGCCCGGATTACGAGTGGAAATCGGATTGTGGCAGATATCCATAGTGAGATTTCGTCGGTGCGGTCTTGGCGAGAGTTTAACAGCGTCCAATTTCCAGTTATTTCATCGCGAAAAACCCAGTCGATTGTGCAACTTCGGGATCAGCAAACGCTGGTGATTGCAGGGCTTTTGGATGAAAGTACACACCGTCATTCGAGTCATATCCCGTTTCTTTGGAAGTTGCCTTGGATTGGGAAGTTATTCCGATCTTCGACAGAAGAATTGGTGCAGACAGATGTGTTATTTATGATCACCCCTCGGATTTCTGGTGGGTGACATAGTCACCCCAATCGCCTATGAGGGCTTAGGAGAAAGTATTATCCCTGTCAGTAAGTTACCGATTTACTTAATTCAAAAAGTATCGATTGACATTTTTTTTATTCTTTCTTATTATTAGCTTATTCTTTATTAGGCATTTTTTGCCGTAAAGTATGAAAGCTCTCGAACATCCCCCTCCCCCCGAAGTTCGAGAGCTTTTTTATTTTTTCGCTCCTGCATCGTATCTCTAATAGTAAAAAGGGCGTGGTTTTGATGAGAAAAATTTTTAGTGTCTCTGATTCTCTTGTGAATTCTGATTCTTTTTTGAATATGTTGGTTAAGCAAGTTTCGTTAAGTTCCAAACTCACATCGGATTTGAGAGGAAATCTTGTGACAGTTCTCCATAAGATTTAGAGACCGTATTTCGCAAAATCCGTCAACTGGTAAGAAGCCTCTTATTTACATTATGGAAGGTATCCTGGGTTCTCCATTGGGACGTACCGCAACTGACCCCGATGAGACGGTTGCGTTGATCGTTATTAGCCAGTTGGCTAGGCTTTCGGGTGAGTCTGTCATTATTGTTTTGCCGGACCAATTTAATGTTGGTCATACTCAGGACTCTCTCTCTTCGAGATATGGTATTACTGCTGAAGAATTGGTCGACCCCCCCCGATAGACGCCCAGGTCGGATATATCTTACCCATGCGCAGGATAGGGCTGCCATTCTTGGCTTGCTTGAGGAGTCCAAAGAAAGCGGCCGTCGGGTTGTGATTTTGGGTCCGCCTACTGGACATGCTTTTGAACTTTTTGATGATTCGACGAGTATGTTCGTGATGGGGAAGCTGAAAGAGATGCCTTCTGGTTTGGTAGGGGCTAGCAGTAATACTAAAGTAAAAGGATTTGATGATGCTATTCGAAAAATACGTCACACTCAGTTATTTGTTTACCCTAGTGATGCGATGGGGAGCTTAGTGACTAAGTTTTCTGATATTGACCTCATTCATCCTGGTGCTATTACTGACCCTGATAAGTTGGTTTGGGTTCAAAATATCTCTCAGCAATTTTGCGGGATGTCATCTACCTCTATTGCTGGAAACTTTGATGTATCTGTGAGATTGTTTGAAAAACGGCTTGAACAGTCTAAAGCCACTTTGCGTTATGCAGAGACTGTTACGTCTCCAGCTGGGTTTTCTATTGAGAGACTGACTCTTGGGTTTGAACCTTTTTTGCAGAAAGCAGCGAATGTTGCTCTTGGGCAATTCATACAGCCTTCTAGAGATTTATTAGGTCCTGACTTTGATTTTGAAAATCCTGATAAGGCGAGGGATTTCTTACATACTCTCATTGATTCTTCTAGTAAAGAAATGTCTTTACAAACTGCTTTTGATAAAACTCCAGGAAGTCGTGAGGCCTTGTTAGAAAGTCAGAAAAGGTGTCATGGTTTTGTTGATTTGATGGATGATGCACATGCATCTTCGGCTGCCATTGCGATCGCTATGGCATTTCAAGATATTTATAGAGAAAAAACCGACCGAGGTT
>CAZZBY010000107.1:0-4374 GCA_964652635.1 uncultured Candidatus Marinamargulisbacteria bacterium
ATGCAACAGACATATTAAGATCGGTGCAGATGGCGTCATCCTAGCATCCCCCTCCAAAATCGCCGACATCAAAATGCGCGTCATCAACAGCGACGGCAGCGAACCCGAAATGTGCGGTAATGGCATCCGATGTTTTGCCCACTGGATCTACATCACTGACCAAGTAAAAACCAAAAAAATGGCCATCGAAACTGGACGAGGGATTTTGCATCCCGAATTAACCATTAAAAATCCTAAATTGAGCATCGTCAAAGTAGATATGGGAGAGCCAATTTTAGAATCTGAAAAAATCCCCATATCTCTCACCCATGCAAGATCCCTTGGGAATCAACGGTTCGAAATTTCAGCTTCCGAAATAAACGCTGTCGGAAGCCCTTTCAAAAACGATCCAAAATTAATAATAAGTGCACTATCGATGGGAAACCCCCACTGTGTAATCTGGGAAGAGGACACAAGAAATCTTACCGACATCAGAGCTACAATTCCACTCTTTGGTAAGTCATCTCAAAAAGAACCAGAAGAAAGATTACATTTTGAAGAAATAGTAAAACATCCAGCATTTCCAAACCAAGTCAATGTCGAATTGGCCACCATTCTATCCAGAGATAAAGTAAAGGTAACTGTCTGGGAAAGAGGCGCAGGAAAAACCTTAGCCTGTGGAACCGGAGCATGTGCCGTCGCAGTTGCAGGTATCCTTCAAGACAAACTAAACCGCACCGTCGAAGTCAATCTCCCCGGCGGCCCCCTCACCATCCACTGGGACAACAAAACCAACCACGTCTTCATGACCGGCCCCGCTGAAATTGGCTATGAAGGCACAATTTCAATCTAATGGCACACCAAGGCACCATTACCATCATCGGCTACTATGGCAGCCACAACGCTGGAGACATCTGGCTTAACAAAAAAACCAAACAATGGATCAGGCACCATATCCCCTCATACACCACCATCCTCGAACACCACTGCCAAAACAAATGGGCCACATTCAGACTCATTAGCCAATCCGATCTCGTGATATTTGGAGGCGGAAGCCTATTTCAGGACATAGGGTCACTGACAAGTGTCGTCTACTATTCAAGTCTCATTCTATGGGCCCACCATAAAAAAAAGCCAGTTTATCTTGTTAGCCATGGAATCGGCCCCATCCACCGAAAAATCACCAAATTTCTAGTCAAACTAGCCCTCAAAAACTGTCATATCAGTGTCCGAGATGAAGCCTCCTACACCCAACTTCAAACTCTAGGCATCATCCCACTCTCACTCGCCGTCACAGGGGATTTAGCCTACTTTAAACAATCCCTCTCCCCATCAGAAACACCCAACACCCCAATCATCCTCGTTTCACTCAAACCATCATCCTCAACCCTGCAACTCACAGAGGTCTTCAGTCAACTTAATCGCCAAAACATCCAAATCCAAGGTCTCATTGCCGATACTAAAGAAGATACTCAGGTGAGCCTCCTCACTCTAAAAAATACCCTATATTGGACATTAGAAAATCATCTCCATTCTCAAAATCCAACTCTTCAGGCCACCCTTTTAATCACCATGCGATATCATGCTGCAGTATGGGCAAGCCTTCACGGTATCCCCTTTCTCGCAATTTCTGATGATCCCAAACTCATAGCACTCACCAATGACTTAAAGCAAATGCATCTCCCTCTCACCGGTTTTGACAATCAACATCTCCTCCACACCATTGACACATTGCTCAACAACCACCAAAATTTCCAAAACAAGCTCATCCACGAAACCTGCATCAAAATCCAAACCATCACCCATAGTTTAGAGTAACCTCATGCTCACCAGTAAAGATAACCCTCTGATTCGCCACATCAAAAAACTCCAAACCGATAAGGACTATCGTACATCCCAGCATCAATATATCCTCGAAAATCCAAAAAATATCCAAGACATGATCACAACTCACCCTCACCTCATCACCCAAGTCATTCACAGCATTCCACTGCCATTTCATTCTCCAGTACCCACACAAGAAATCAGCCCCAGCCTGATGAGTCACGCAAGCAGCCTCAAAACCCCAGCCGGCATCATGGCCATCATGATCAAAACAATCCCCACCACTCTCATCACCGATTACCCCTGCTTATGGGTACTCGACCAACTCTCCGACCCGTCCAATGTCGGCACCATCATCCGAAACGCCGTCGCATTCAATATCCCAGCCATCGTCCTCACCCAAGGC
Source organism: uncultured Candidatus Marinamargulisbacteria bacterium (assembly GCA_964652635.1). Taxonomy (GTDB): domain Bacteria; phylum Margulisbacteria; class Marinamargulisbacteria; order SXXA01; family SICP01; genus CAMCZW01. The sequence goes on from CAZZBY010000107.1 coordinate 2,210, forward strand.
TGCGCTGACCATACCCATCCCAAAGCCGTTCAATCAAGTGCAGGACAAATCCATAAAATCGACATTATCCAAGGCTCTGAATCCTTATGGAAAACGACCATTATTCCCAAATTCCAAATCATCACACTCAAAGCAACTGCGGCTACACCCATCACTCAATTTCGCTCAAATCATCCCTTAGCTATCGTATTTGGATCCGAAGGACATGGCATCATCACCCCTTACATTCTCAACACCCCACATACCGCACTTTCCATCACAATGACCAACAATGTCGACTCCCTCAATGTTGCCACCACTTCTGGCATCCTAGGATACGCAATGAGATCATTTTCACAATAAGCCCAAATTTGTTAGAATGAAAGGATGGCAGGCTCAGTTCACGGGATCACTCCCCAACCATTAAGCAATAATCAAGGACCTGAAGGTCCAAACATTGATCGATTAACCAGCAATATCGAAACCGCCATCTCCACATTTAATGAAGTCGTTAGATCATTCGATGATGAAGCCCAAGGCGTCAGCAGATCTCAAATCGGCCTCAAAAATAAAAATGCAGTTGATGACCATTCCTCCACCCAAAAAACCGATTCTCCCACCGGTAGTGCCGCCGAAATTTGGGCAGCAGCAGCAAGCGAAGCAGACAGCAACGATACAATCAAAAAAAAGAAAAAGAAAACCATTACTATCCTAGAAAAAAAGATGGCCGAAATGGAAGCCCTAGAAGGGATGATCGATGAAACCCAAGTCGAAGAAGAGGAACGAGGCATCATCAAAGAATTTTTCAAAAACATGTCCACACTAAGACAACTCAAACGAAAACTCAAAGAAATTGATCAACAAAAAGAGTATTACACCCGAATGCTCGAACAGGAAAAAAGACGACAAAACCAATAACACATGGACAATCAACGAAAACAGCCTGTTCAAAAACTCAAAAAACATCAAACTAAAGCCCTTCTCCCAATTCTAAAAAAGTTCAACCAAATGGCCAAGGTACTCATCAACTCCTTAAGCCACAAAGTAAAACGAGAGGAAGAGGAACTCGCTCGTATTAAAATCATGGTTACTGGCATCAAAGTCCCCAAAACCGCCGCTCATTTAAATACCATCAATATCCAAACCATCGATATCAACAGCACCAGCATCCGAAACCGTGGCCAAGGGAGTTACAATCAAGTCATGGACTGGGAAAAGAAAATGAAAAGCAAAAAGAAAGGCATGATTTTATGAGAAACAATGACATGATAAAATACATCGCAAAAGTCAGTTTAATGGGTGGCATCACATTATTTTTATGGGGGATGCTATCATGGTCAATCCTACCATGGCATACCCAAACCACACATCAATTCATCAACGAAACCCAAGTCACAGAGATACTCAAAGCCAATACCCATCAAAAAGGCGTTTACCTCATCCCCTATAACACTCAATCCAAAGCAGATGGCATCACTACCGCCTTTATTAATATTGTCCCCAGCACATCGATCACCGACATGGGAATGGGTAAAAAAATGGTCATGGGATTTGCCAGCCAACTCGTCGTCATGATGATCGCTGCCCTATTTTTATATAAATCCTACGATCTCAACTACCTATGCCATATCGGCTATCTAGGGTTACTCGGATTTTTAATTGGATTTGGAAGTTATATTCAATCCTGGATTTGGGTTGGATTTGAAACCAAATACACCATCGCCATGATTTTAGACTATACCATCGGATGGGGAATTGCCGGCGCAATCATCGGCCGATTTTCACCCGCTCCACACCGCATCCTCGCAGAGGAGCCTCTCCTAAATGACTGATACCCCCTACCAAAACCCCAACAATTTTTCACATCTCCCACCCCAACAGTATCAAGTCTGTTTTTTAAAAGGGACAGAACCCCCTTTTTCAGGAAAATACAACAAACACTACAAAACCGGCACTTACCTCTGCGCCGTATGCAAAACTCCACTATTCGAATCCACGACCAAATTCGACTCCGGCACCGGATGGCCTAGCTTTTGGAATGCCGTCAGCGGCAATGTCACCTCCCACCCCGATTACTCCATGGACATGGTCCGCACCGAAATCCTCTGCACCAAATGCGGATCCCACTTAGGCCATGTCTTTGATGATGGCCCCGCCCCCACCGGCCAACGCTATTGCGTCAATTC
>CAZZBY010000108.1:0-4350 GCA_964652635.1 uncultured Candidatus Marinamargulisbacteria bacterium
TTTTTAGAGAAATTGATTGCAAAAAGTCGTCAAAAAGCGATTTTACTTGGCTTTAAGGATCATCCGTATGATGGATTGTTGGATGAGTTTGAGCCTCAAATGACAGCTGCGGAGTTAACGCCTCTATTTACCCGGCTGCGAGATGGGATTATGCCGATTTTGGCATCTGTGCTTCGCACACAGGGTAATCCCATTGAATTTGGAGGTCGTTTTGATACTTCCATACAATGGAACTTATGCCACACCCTTTTAGGCAATATGACGGTTGACTATTCGAGGGGGCGAATGGATCGGTCGGTGCATCCGTTTACAACCCAGTTTCATCCAACGGATGTTCGGTTGACGATTCGGTTGAATGAGTTAAGCCCCCTTGAAGCTGTGTTGAGTACCTTACATGAAGGTGGACATGGACTGTATGAGCAAGGATTGCGACCTGAGTGGTTTGGGACGCCGATTGGAGAGGCCTCTTCATTGGGTGTGCATGAGAGCCAGTCTCGAATATGGGAAAACTGTGTTGGACTTAGTCGAGCATTTTGGGATGGATTTTATCCGATCTTGCTTCATGAGTTTCCTGTATTGGATGCGCTGCCTTTGGATGATTTTTACCGATATTTGAATTATGTCAAGCCTTCTTTGATTCGTGTTGAGGCAGATGAATTGACGTATCATATGCATATTTTTATCCGGTATGAAATTGAGCAGTTGATTTTTAGGGATGGAGTGTCGGTGTCCGAACTTCCTTTTCATTGGAATCGGCTGTATCAGGAGTATTTGGGTATTACTCCACCCAATGATGCGGTTGGAATTTTGCAAGATGTGCATTGGTCATGTGGCTTGTTTGGGTATTTTCCGACCTATACCCTAGGCACGTTGTTGTCACATCAGTTTTTTGATCAGGTACTTCTGGATATTCGGGGAGTCGAAAATCAGATTCGACGAGGAGAGTTTAAGGCTTTTTCAGAATGGTTGAGGCAGCATATCCATCAGTATGGGCGAAGTAAAACAGCAAAAGAATTTGTTTCGGATATCTGTGGTCAGGATATCTCTGAGCGTTCCTTTTTGTCGTATTTGACTACTAAATATTGCACTTAAGAGGTGCTTTTTCTACTTAAAATTGCTCCGATTTTTTTGGGATGACTTGGATGAGATTATGCTGTCAATTCTCTTAACTGTGTTAATAAACTTTCAATATACAAAATGCTTTTTTGCCAAAATTTTTCACTGTTGATGTCGGCACCAACGGTTTGGGTAATTTGGATTGGCCTGCTGCTGGATCCCATCGCTAATAAGGTTTTGTATTTTGGGATGAAGCTTTTGCCTTCCTCGAGGTACTGCTGGTAGAGGGCCATGACGAGTAGATTGCCGAAATTGTAAGAGTGGACGTAGAACGGAGATTCGAAGATATGGGGGATGGTGGACCATTCCCATTGGTATTCTTTTGGATATTTGAGGCTTTTTCCAAACATAAGTTTGAGTTCTTTCATGTAGAGTTCGCATAATTCGGTTGCGTCGAGTAATCGTCCGCTGATTTCCTTGTGAGTGACCATTTCAAAACGGGAAAACATATTTTGGCGATGGCTGGTGGCGAAAATATCTTCGAGTTTGTCAGTGAGTAATGCGATTTTTGCATCTTTTCTGGTTTCGGTTTTGAGGAGTTTGTCGGTGACCAACATTTCGGCGAAGACAGAGGCGGTTTCGGCTAATGGTAAGATGGGGTGAAAATTGATTAGGGTCTGTTTTTGTGCGGATAGCATGTCGTGTATGGCATGACCGAGTTCGTGGGCCATCGTGGAGACGTCACGGGGCTTTGCCATGAAGTTGAGCATGACATAGGGTTTGATTTCGGGGGTGTAGCCAGAACAGAAGGCTCCTCCTCTTTTTTTTGGGAGGACGGGGGCATGGATTCTATTTTGATCAAACATGAGCTTGGCCATGTCGTGGACTTCTTGATCAAATGCTGCAAAGGATTCGAGGACGATTTCTTTGGATTGCTTAAATGTATAGCTCGTATCGGTTTTGGGAAGTGGAGCGTAGATGTCGGCTAGTGTCATCTCTGGAAGGTTGAGGAGCGTTTTTTTGAGGGCATAATATTGTTGGACTAACGTGTTGCTGTCGGTGGTAATGTCGTGGAGAAGTTGAACGGACTTGTCATCTAGGTCATTTGAAATGTTTTTGACTTGAATGGGGGTTTTGTAGCCTCTTAAGTTTCGCTCGATTGAGACGCTTTTGAGGATTTGGTTGTAGAGAGTGCTAATGACGAGTTGGTTTTCTTCGTAACGGCTGTAAAAAAGCTTCATGGCGCTTCGCCTAATGGTTTTATCGGCATGCACTCTTAAGTTGCGGAGTTGGCTGCCATTGAGTGTTTGGAGCTTTCCGTCGAGTTTAAATTTAAATTCAAATGAGGCACTGAGTTCGTCATAAAGTTTTTGGAGGGCGTCTTTACCGGTGAGATCTTTGAGATTGCTTAATTGTTCCTCTTTTTCGCTAAGATTGTATTTGGCTTTGGCTAGGCTGCGGGTGATGGAGTAGTGGTAATTTTTAAGTGCTTTGCATCTGAGGTGAGCGGCACTCGTTTTCGAGTCGATTTTACCAAGTTCGAGTTCAAAAAAGAGAATTTCGTTTGATATTTTCGAGCTAAATTCATCGATTTTAAAGACGAAAGCTTTGATTTCGCTATTGTCGGTTTCGATGCTGAAACGGAGGCCACCGTACTGGCTGATGGCATAGAGTGGTGTTAATAGGGTTTCGAGATCTTGATAGGCTTTTTTGAGTTGATCTGAGGTCAGAGTTTTCACTTTTCCTTTGTAATTTTTCACGAATTGGGTGGTTTTGTCAGTGATGAGTTGGAGATCTTTTTCGATTTTGGGGTCGGTTAAATTTTTGTAGAGGTCACTTAAGTCCCATTCAATCGTTTTGGCGTCGGCTGTGGCATCTGGTTTCATATTAGTTCTCCTCAAAAAACTGGGCTAAAGTTTCTGTGATTTGGCTTAATTCATGGCGTTGGATAATATAAGGTGGAGTAGTATACACCACGTTTCCGAATGGTCGTAGCCATATCCCTTTGGTGATGGCGAATTGTTGGATGGAATTGAGGACTTTGGGATCGTGGACTTCGATGACGCCGAGGCCTCCCAGGGTGCGAATGTCTTTAATTTTGCTAGATTTGATTTGATTCAGTTCTTGAGTGAGTTGGTCATGAATTTTTTGAATTTTGTCTAAGTAGTTTTCCTGTTCAAATAATTCAATGCTTGTGAGGGCAACGCTACATGCTAATGGATTTCCCATAAATGTAGGGCCATGCATGAAGGCTTTGAGCTCATCGTCGCTGTAAAAGGCATCGAATACCTCAGAGGTGGTGAGAGTGGCGGCGTGGCCGATCATCCCTCCGGTGAGAGCTTTACCTAGTACCATGATGTCAGGGGTAATTTGGGTGTGGTTGGTGGCGAAAAGTGTGCCTGTGCGACCAAATCCGGTGGCGACTTCATCGAAAATGACTAGAATGTTGTGGGCATGGCAAATTTTGTAGATTCGGTTGAGATACTCTCCTGAATAGAGATTAAAACCTCCCGCTCCTTGCATAATAGGTTCGACGACGAAGGCGGCAATGTTTTCGTGATGAGTTTGAATGAGAGTGGAAATTTCGTTAATTTCGATGTCTAACTGAGCGTGATTCGGGATGAATCCCGATTGAGGGCTGCTCACAAAAAATTGCTTAGGAAAAGCCTTTGCAAATTGGGCATGCATGCCGTCTTGAGGGTCTCCGATGCTGATGACGCCGCAGGTGTCGCCGTGATAGCTTTTTTTGAGGGCGATGAACTTAGTTTTCTTATGATTCCCTTTGTTTCTATGGTATTGCATGGCTAGTTTAATGGCGACTTCCATACCGACGGAGCCGCTGTCTGAAAAAAAGACATGGTTGAGGCCCCTTGGAGTGATATTCACTAGTTTTTGGGCTAACTTTTCGGCGGGATCATGTGTCAGTCCTCCTAGCATGATATGGGCCATTTTTTGAGCTTGGCTGGTCAATGCGTTGATGAGTTTTGGATGGGAGTATCCGTGGATGGTGCACCACCAAGATGAAATGCTGTCGATCAGGGGACGCCCATCTTTGAGATAGATCGTCGATTTTTTGGCATGGGAGACATGGAGTGGTGTGTCTATGGTTTTGTGTTGAGTGTATGGGTGCCAGAGAGTGGATTTCATTTTTGATATTTTACATAATTTCGCAGTATTTTGTCGTTTTTTTTCTTGTTTTCTTTGTTTTCACTGGTTTTTCTGTGGGTGGGGCTATTTGAGGCGGATTTTCTTCAATGTCCCCCCGCTCCAATATTTTTTGCAACTCACGGACAA
>CAZZBY010000109.1:0-4316 GCA_964652635.1 uncultured Candidatus Marinamargulisbacteria bacterium
ATAGGGTATTTGCAGGGGGCTCTTCTAATGTTTTAAGAAGTGCGTTAAATGCCCCACTACTCAGCATATGAGCTTCGTCGATAATATACACTTTGTAGGCACATTCAATGGGCATAAAATTCACTTGGTCGTTGAGAGTTCGGATATTATCAACCCCCGTGTTAGAGGCTGCGTCAATTTCAATAATATCGACGCTCCCCCCCTGGCTAATTTTTTGACATAAGTCGCAGGTCCCACATGGCGACGTTGATTTTCCATTTCGGCAATTGAGGGATTTGGCCAGGATTCGTGCTGTTGACGTTTTTCCTGTCCCTCTTGGTCCTGAAAAAATATAGGCGTGGGATAACCGGTCATGCGTTATGGCATTTCCTAATGTTTGGATAATATGGGGTTGTCCAATAATTTCATTAAATGATTGAGAGCGGTATTTACGGTAAAACGTGATATGCGCCATGACGACACTGAGTGTACAAGATTTTTACGAATAATTCATGTCATCTTTGGCAGATGCGTCTTCACTTTTGGCCTGTTACAATTTCTCTATGAGCCAAGTTATTGTTTTAGGTGCTACTGGAATGCTGGGAAGGGATATTGTGTCGGTACTTCAGTCTCGAGGACACCAGGTTTATCCCCTTGGATCTCGAGATATTAATATTTCTAGCCCTATATCGGTTCATGATGCTCTTTCTATCTACTCTGCTGCTGATACGCTGATTAATTGTGCCGCATATACTAAGGTCGATCAGGCTGAAACGGACCGAGATCTCGCCATGTCCGTTAATGGTATTGGGGTGGGCGTGGTGGCCGGCTGGTGTCACTCCCATGGCGTGCAAATGATCCATTTTTCAACAGATTATGTCTTTAATGGCCAAAGTTCAATTCCCTATCTTGAAACCGATGTCGCCGACCCGATTAATCACTATGGTGCTAGTAAGCTTCGAGGTGAACTTGAATTTTTGGAGAGTGGTGTTCGAGGGTATTTATTCCGTGTGCAATGGTTATATGGGCATCATGGATCCCATTTTATTAAAACCATTACCCGACTTTCCCAGGATCGTCCCACGATTTCTATCGTTAATGATCAGTGGGGAAGCCCAACCTGGACAATAGAAATTGCCATGATGATTGCCACCATACTTGATACTCCTCCACCGACCGGAATTTATCACTTTGCGTCTCAGGGCTATACCTGCTGGTCTGCCTTTGCGAGATATTTTTTATCTTTGTTGGGTAGCCCCTGTGATATTGTCGATATTTCATCTTCTCAGTATCCTACTCCTGCAGACCGTCCCCACCAGTCGCGAATGAATATCGATAAGTGGATTTCACTGGCACTCTACCGCCCTCTGTCATGGCAGGAATCTGTACAACGCTTTATTAAAGAGGAGTATTAATATGACATTATCACTTGGATGCGACCATGGCGGTGTCGAGCTAAAGGACACCATTCGATCTTATCTCGCTACTCATCATCCTGAGATTACTCTGATTGATCGTGGCACTCATGGTACAGCCCCAGTTCATTATCCCGATTTTGCTAATATGGTTGCCCAAGACATTTTGTCCCATACCTCAGATTTGGGGATTTTAATTTGTGGTACCGGGATTGGGATCAGTATTCGTGCTAATCGATTTAAAGGGATTCGTGCAGCCCTTGTTTACGACATGTTTACGGCCCAAATGTGTAAAGCGCATAATAATGCCAATATTCTCTGCTTAGGTGGGCGGACTACATCGTCTGAACTTGCGTGTCAACTGGTTGAAACATGGTTGTCCACCCCATTTGAAGGTGGCCGGCACCAAATCCGGGTTGAGATGCTAGACTTAAATTCACTACCCGACGTATTTGTAGCCTGGTCGGATAATTCGTTTTCCAGAAATCATTTCTTCAAGGCGGTGAGCACACCAGCCGCTGATTCGGGCCATTGCAAAGATTGCGGTATAGGTTTCGGATGGAATACCAAGGCAATCATAAACAAACCCTGAAAAGAAATCGACGTTTGGTGCAATTACTTTTTTGTCTCCTTTAACGTCAGTAAATGCTTGTGGACCTAATTCTTCGATATTGAGGTAGAGTTGTAATTCGTCTTTTCGATTCTTAAGGTCTGCCAATTTTGCAGCTTCCTTTTTCAAAACAATGGCTCTTGGGTCTGATTTTGTGTATACCGCATGGCCTAATCCGTAAATTTTACCAGATTTATCATTGACTTCTTTTTTAATGATTTTAACTAAATACTCTTTAACTTCTTCTTTATCATTCCAATTTTTAACATTAGTCTTGATATTATCCATCATGCTCATGACCTGATAGTTGGCGGATCCATGCAGTGGCCCTTTTAAGCTTCCCACACCAGCAGACATTGCCGAATAAATATCACTGTTGGTTGACGTTACTACTCGTGCTACGAATGTAGAATTATTGCCACCCCCATGCTCTGCGTGTAATGCCATACAGAGATCTAAAATTTGAGTTTCTAATTCAGTGGCTTTTTGACCTTCATGCAAAATATATAAAAAGGACTCAGCGATTGAGAAGTCTTTTGGTGCCTTCACGAGCTTTGCGCCTTTTTTGTATTCAATTAAGTAGGCGTAGGCGACTAAAATTGGAGTTTTCGCAATGAGGCTGATTGATTTTTTGAAATTTTCGTAAGGATCCATCGAATCGGCGGTGGGATCATTTGAATAAAGCGCATTAATTGCAATTTCCAGTTTATTCATGATATTGCCACTTTGGATACCCTTTAATGCATGCTCGATGATATCATCTGAAATCATCGATTGGGTTGCAATTTCTTCTAAAAAGGCTTTGTACACTTCACCTTGTGGCATTTCGCCTGTGAGTAATAAATAAGCGACTCTTTCATACATATAGCGGTCTTTCATTTTGAAAGTTTCGGCAATTTCAACAATACTTTTTCCTCTGTAAGTCAATTCGCCATCTACTGCTATGCGCTGAGAATCGATTGTTTTGACGCCAATAACCGAGGCCACCCGCGATAATCCGGCTAATACTCCACTATCATCTTTGTTTCTTAATCCACGCTTGACATCAAATTGATCAAATTTTTCGGCGGCAATACTATTGTTTTCGATAATGATTTCTTTTAGAGATTCTAATCCTGGCATTTTTTTCTCCTCAAATTGGGGATTCCCTTTTAATCATTTAATATGAATTTTCTGGACATTGTAGGAGTATCGTCATTAGAAAGCAAATTAGATACAATACCAAATTATGAGTGTGCGCTTACTATCTTATAATCATCCTTTACTTGTCGGGGTTTTCCAGTCTGGAGTTTCTCACGCCGCTGTTGCAGAATGCGCTGAGGAAGGATTGTTTGATGCCATTGAACTACGGCTTGATACTTTTCCTTTGGCGGATATTGCTGCTATTGTTTCTGAATTTTCTCTTACTTTCCCTTATGTTCCTACGATTGCCACTCTCCGTTCCCAAGATGAAGGCGGAAAATGGACAGCAGCTGAATCCCTTCGATTAGATATCTACCAACGCATCCTCCCCAATGTCTCTTGCATTGATGTCGAGTGGGCCTCCGGTGATGATGCTCGCAAAGGAGTTGCTTTGGCCCATCATCATGGTCGGGATGCCATTGTCTCCTACCATCAATTTGCGCCTCCCATTGATATCGATTTTTTGTCGCATATTATTGAGGATTCCATTGATTATGGGGCCGACTTTGTTAAGATCGCTTGTATGGTTGATGACGATGCCGACGTCGATGCGTTGTCTTACCTTCTTGATCATTTTAATCACCATCCGATTGCAATTATTGGAATGGGCGAAGCCGGAATTAGTACTCGCAAAACATTTCCCTCATTGGGGTCTCGTCTCTCTTTTGGGTCGATTGGAGTAGCCAGTGCTCAGGGCCAACTCACCGTCGGAGAAATGCGCCCCTATGTTTTACCATTAAAAAATTTTCTTTAGTAGCGGGATGGATTTTTAGGGGTTTTGTGTTATCATGTCCAGTATCTTTTCCCTGGAGGAATCTAAATGTCAAAGAAAGTTATCATCGCAATCGTAGTTGTAGCTGCGCTACTTCTATTACTTAAAGCTGGAAAAAGCTTTATGGGTTGCAAAACTGAAGAAGTAGCACCTCAAGCTACTGAGCAAGCTGCACCAGCTGCAGACGCTTCAACAGAAGCTGTACCAGCTGCAGACGCTGCACCAGCTGCAGAAGTTGCACCAGCACAAGCTGCACCAGCTGCGGCTCACTAATTAGTCTTTTAGAGACATCTGTTTGAATTTTGTCAGTCGACAACCTTTAAATTTTGGTGTTGTCTCTTTGATTTCTTCTTTGAGC
>CAZZBY010000110.1:0-4274 GCA_964652635.1 uncultured Candidatus Marinamargulisbacteria bacterium
GAAATCCGTTGCTCTATCCAACTGAGCTACGAGCGCCTGCGGGCTGTTGTAAAATGCCATCATGCGGCTAAATTACTCACCTTAACTACACCGCTATGTCTGAAGGCTACTTTCTGCGGTAGTCTGCGGTTTGCAATTTAACCACCTGACACCATTTTTCAACAGCCCTTCTGACTCGCTAATGTCCGAGATAGTTTGGCATTTCTGGCTTTTTGTGGCAAGAGGGCATGGGTTAACACCCCTTTACTTTGTGCCACCCCTCTCCGAGAGGGAAATTTGTGCTTCAGCGTTGATCTAGGTATTTGGAGAAGTCGTCGGGGTTGATGTTGTCGATGAAGTCTTTGAATTTTTTGGTTTCTTCTTCATCTTTTTCGGCGTTGACCATTTTTGCTTTGATCATGACAGATTCGGAGACAAAGATTGGTACCTTGGCACGCACAGCAACGGCGATAGCATCTGAAGGACGGGCATCGATTTTGAGAATTTCAGTTTCGTGTTTGCTTTTGATTTCGATGATGGCATAAAACGTATTGTCAACAATTTGGCTAATGACGATTCGCTCTACCTTTCCGCCAAGTTCGGTGAGGATTTTGGTGACGAGGTCATGAGTCATCGGCCGTGGGGATTTGAATTCCTGAAGCTCCATTGCAATGGCGGCGGCTTCGAACATTCCGATCCAGATGGGTAGAAAATTACGTTCTTCTAGGTCTTTCAGAAGCACGATGGGGGACATGTTTTTGGGATCAAATCCAAGCCCTCCAAGTTGCATCTCTACCATTTTTTAGCCCTATTGCTGAACGAGAGTAACGATTTCTTTAAAAGCGTCAGGCTGAGCGATTGCAAGTTCGGATAGTGTTTTTCGGTTGAGGTTAATATTTTTCTTGTGTACATTTCCCATAAATTTAGAGTATGACACACCAAGTTGATCCAAAGCTGCATTCATCCTGGCAATCCATAGAGTTCTGAAATCGCGTTTTTTAAGTCTTCGGCCAATAAATGCATTGGCGAGGGAGTGGAGGTATGCCTGGTGGGCAGGACGATACAATTTGGATAAAGACCCTATAAACCCTTTATTGTTTTTTAAGACTTTTTTGTGTCTTCTTCTTGATACGTATCCTCGTTTTACTCTTGACATGGTTCTACCTCATTCTCTCCGGGACTACATTCCTGGCAACATTTGTTTTACTTTATCGATATCGGATGGCGATAAAGTGGTTGTGCCTCGTTTATTTCGTTTTAATTTTGATGATTTATGCTCAAGCAAGTGTCTCATCCCAACGGCTCCGATTTGGACTTTGCCGGTTCCAGTAATTTTAAATCGTTTTGCGGCTGACTTTTTTGTTTTTAATTTGCCCATCTTGACGTCCTCTTTTTTAGTGTTTCGGTGTAATCATTGTAGTCATTGACCGATTTGCACTTACAATTCCTTGTGCCTGATCTACTGATCCTAAGTCTTTTACAATTTCGATAAATCGCTCTATTACCTTTCTCCCAAGTTCGGGATGCATAATCTCTCGGCCCCGAAATGGAACGACTATTTTAACTGTGTAGCCTTTTCCTAAAAACTCTTTGCATTTATTGATCCGCACATTGAAGTCGTTGTCGGATATTTTTGGACTTAGCTTTAATTCTTTCACTACCTGAGCTTTGTTGTTTTTACGCGAGAGTCGTTCTTTTTTTTGCTCTTGGTAGCGATATTGCCCATAATTGACAATTTTACATACAGGAGGCTTGGCATTTTCGCTGACCATTACTAAGTCTAGTTCGGCTTCCTGTGCTAGATTGATCGCAGATTCAATTGCGACTACGCCTAATTGTTGTCCGTCTGCACTGATTAATCTGACTTCCTTAGCCCTGATTCGCTCGTTAATAATATGGGTCTTTATAGAAATTCCTCCTGTTTTAACTGGGTTCGAGAGTATACCATTGCATTTTTTTAAGTGTCAACGAGGTTATCTTAAAGTGTCCGCAGCTTATAATATCATGCCTGCGTTTTGGCTAAGCTCCTTGGTTAATTTTACGAGCACTTCGGGGAGGGGTAGGCTGCCAATGTCCCCGATTTTGTGCTGTCTTAGTGCGAGAGTATGGGTCTCGGCTTCGGTTTTTCCGATAATCGCTAGGTAAGGCACTTTTTCGGCAGAAGCTTGTCTGATTTTATAGCCAATTTTCTCATGGTGATCATCAATTTGGACTCGGATTCCGATGGCCCTAAGTTGAGCCGCGCAATGATCGGTATATGTCTTTACCTCTTGACTGACGGTTAATAGCTTGATTTGAACTGGGGCTAGCCATAAGGGAAAGGCCCCTTCATAGTGCTCGATGAGGACGCCGAAAAAGCGTTCGATGGAGCCGAATAGTGCACGGTGGATCATCATGGGCTTTTTTTTGTTGCCGTCGGAATCGATGTAGGTCATCGAGAAACGCTCGGGGAGGTTGAAGTCAAACTGGATGGTGGAACATTGCCATTCCCTACCGATAGCGTCCCTGATTTTAATGTCGATCTTTGGGCCATAAAATGCGCCACCGCCTTGGTCTACTTCGTAGGGAAGCTTATGACCTTCAATGGCTTTTTTGAGAGCAGCTTCGGCTAATCCCCAATGTGCGAGGTCGCCTACGTATTTTTCCTCGGGGCGCGTGGACAGAAATATTTTAAACTCTTTGAATCCAAATTTGCGAAGGACGGTGAGGCTGAGATCTAATACTTTTTCGATTTCGCCTTCAGCTTGCTCAGGAGTGCAGATAATGTGGGCGTCATCTTGCGTAAAGCCACGTACTCTCATGAGCCCGTGGAGTACGCCGGATCGCTCGAACCGATAGACTGTACCTAATTCGGCATATCGCAATGGTAAATTTCGATAGGAATGTTGATTATTTTTGTAGACTAAAATATGGAAGGGACAATTCATGGGGCGAACATAATATTCCTGTTCGTCGATTTCCATGCTGGCAAACATATTTTCGTTATAAAACTTGAGGTGTCCGCTGGTTTCCCACAGGTTACCTCGACCGATGTGGGGAGTATATAGCAATTCGTATCCTGAGTTGAAGTGCATGGTTTTCCAATAATCTTCGATGAGATGGCGGATGCGTGCACCTTTGGGATGCCAGAGGATGAGACCTGGACCAATGTCATCATTAACGCTAAAGAGATCGAGTTGTTTTCCTAGGATGCGATGGTCCCGTCTTTGTGCTTCTTCGAGTTGATGGAGATAGGCGTCAAGTTCCTCTTGGGTGGAAAAGGCTGTACCGTAAATGCGCTGAAGCATTGGATTTTTTTCGGAGCCTTTCCAATAGGCCCCTGCAACTTTAAGAAGTTTGACGACACCAATTTGACCGGTATGTTCGACGTGAGGCCCTCGGCATAGGTCGACGAAGGTACCATTTTCGTAAAAGGAGTAGGTATCGAGATTGAGGCCGTCGACGAGTTCTAATTTAAATTTCTGATCTACTTCTTTAAGCTTTTTTTCGGTTTGGGATCGATTTAAGTCATATTGCTTAAAGGGTTGTTTTTCCTGAATGATCGTTTTCATTCGTTTTTCGATTTTTTGGAGATCAAGGGGAGTTAGTGCCCTGGGAAGTTCGAAGTCATAATAAAATCCATCGTCGATGGCAGGCCCGATGCCTAATTTGGCCTCTGGGAATAATGTAAGCACCGCTTGGGCTAATACGTGAGAAGCGCTATGGCGCTGTTCAAATAATGACATACTTACCTCTAATTAAAATTGATTGGAAATCCGAATAGTATTCCATCATTGGCGGGTGGCCCATCGATTGGATTGATTAAATCTAAATCAAAATCGGAAATTTCGAATTCTTCTAAATCAGCATAGGAGGCACCTCGATTGGTTTCGAGAAGACGCTCGAGTGATATGTTATTGAGGGAGGAATCTGGTTTATTGTAGTGCCTAATTTTGGCATCAGGTTGCTTGATAGGATCGGTCATGATATCGGTATAAGCTTTGGACATGAGGATGTTGCTGACAGAGTCTTGAACTATTTTTCCGATATAGGCACCAATGGCTTTACTGAGGCTTTTGAGGGCACCTTGCTCTGTGCGACCTCTACCGATACATTCGGGAAACATGACTGTATGGGCTTTGAAGCCTTTTGGGGTTTTTCCGATAGTAATTTCGAAGGGTTGGTCTGGTTTTATCATCTATATCTGGTTAAAAATTAACATACTCTTGATGAGAGTTCCAAGTATTTGGAAAACCCTGCTCCAATGCTCACCCGACGGGTATCGTATAAATTTTCGGTGATATCGATGATACTTG
>CAZZBY010000111.1:0-4236 GCA_964652635.1 uncultured Candidatus Marinamargulisbacteria bacterium
AAAGACTGTATACTGTCGTATGATCATATCGCATTTTATTTGGATCTAGCTATATCTGTGATTTTTGCTTTAATCCCAGGTTTAATCTAACCTTTTAGCTGCATGCTGTTTTGACCCAAAAATTTCATGAAATCATCTACAAACGTGTATATTCCAGAAATCATCGTCATCGACTACAACTACCTCCCCACATTATAGTAAGGCCTATGAATCTCACCCAACCCAAGCATGACTGGCATACTCTATCCATCGACCAAGTCTTGACCGCGCTAGCCACATCCAAAGATGGTCTATCCGCACAAGAGGCAGCACATCGACGATGCAAGGACGGTCCCAATGAGTTAGAAAGTAATACAATTTCATTTTTCACCATCGTGATTTCTCAATTCAATAATATTTTAGTTTATATCCTATTTATCGCTTGCGGGCTTTCGATAGGCATCCCATTTTTAGAACATTCGCATCCCACCCTAACTGATTTTTCAGATGCATTTGTGATTTTAGCCATCATTATCCTGAATGCCATTTTAGGCGTCTACCAGGAATACAAAGCTGACAAAGCCATCCAAAAATTGCGTGAATTTAATACCCAATCCGTCTATGTCCATCGAAAAGGCCACATCCACCCCATCTCCTCAGTAGACTTAGTGAAGGGGGATATCATCCAAATCGAGCCAGGGAATAAAATCGTCGCAGATTGCCGAATTATCCACTCCCATGACCTCAAAATAAATCAATCCCTCCTCACCGGAGAATCTGACTTAATCCACAAGCATACGAAGGAACTCCCCAAAGATACTCCCCTAGCAGAGCGCGCTAATATGCTTTATTCTGGGACATTCGTCGCCAGCGGAGAAGCCCAATGTGTCGTTGTAGCCACGGGGAAAAATAGCGAATTAGGGGCCATCAGCCGACTCATCACCACTACCCAACACCCACTCACACCATTGCAGAGACGACTTCAAATACTCAGTCAACAAATTGGCCTCATCGTCACAGGGTTATGTGGCATACTCTTTACCATCGGGATATCAAAACATCTAGAACCCATGGAACTTCTGATGATGGCATTAAGCTTAGCTGTTTCTGCGGTTCCTGAAGGGCTGCCCGCCATTATTACCCTAACCTTTGCATTTGGAGTTAAAACTCTAAGTCAACGCCATATTTTGGTAAGGAGACTAGATGCTATCGAAACCCTCGGTAGCGTGTCTGTGATCTGTAGCGACAAAACAGGAACGATTACTGAAAATAAAATGACGGTCCAAGTCCTATGGCACCCTTCATCACTCAAAGACAATACCCAACTCCTCACCATTGCCGCATCCTGCAACCAGGCCAAACTCCCCGCTATCGGAGATCCCACCGAAATCGCCTTACTTGAGGCTGCGCAAGTCGCCAAAATCAAATCTATTCCAATCGATCGGATTGTCATCCCCTTTTCATCCGAAAGTAAGCAGCTCGAAACCCAACATGGGAATTCCTATTTTATCAAAGGGGCACCAGAAAAAATTATTAATATGCTTCATGACGGCGATGAGAAAAAGCAGTTTCATAATCAAGCTCACCAGATGATGAGTGCAGGGTTACGAGTGTTGGCCTGTGTTCAAAAAAAACATGGAAAACTCACCGGAGTAGGGCTAATCGGGCTTGCAGACCCCGTCCGAAAAGGGGTGAAAACTGCGGTTGAAATCGCACAAAATGCAGGCATCCGCACCATTATGATCACGGGGGATAGTCATGTTACGGCCAAGGCCATTGCCACCCAGATCGGACTCTCTGGCGACGTCATCACCGGTACACAAATGGAGTCACTTTCTCACCAGGAATTAGACAAGATCACCCACTCAAACTCTATTTTTGCCCGCATTTTACCCTATCAAAAATTAGAGATTTTAAATAGCCTACAAAGACAAAAAGAAGTCGTAGCGATGACGGGGGATGGCATTAATGATGCCCCCGCAATTAAAAGCGCCAACGTCGGCATCGCAATGGGAAAGCGGGGTGCTGACATCGCCAAAGAGTCTGCAACCATTATCCTCACAGACGATCACTATGCAACCATCGTCCATGCTATCGCAGAAGGGCGCAGACTCTATGACAATATTCAGCGCTGTATCGTCTTTTTGCTGAGAGCCAACTTTGACGAAATTTTACTCATCACAACAGCCGTATTCACCGGAATGCCACTTCCCTTACTGCCCATCCATATCTTATGGCTCAATCTTATCACTGACAGCCTGCCTGCCCTCGCACTCACACAGGAATCACCCCATCCTGACATCATGACCCGCCCCCCAAGGCCAAGACACGAATCCATACTCCACAAAAAATGGGGGCTATTAGGACTCACAACTTTAGTGTCATTTGGGACATCATTTGGGCTTTATATGTGGTTAATTTCGGTGCATACCCCGATCCAAGAAATACGCTCAATTCTACTGACAACGGTTATCATATCAGAGTTATTACTGGCCTTCTCGACTCGATCCAATAAGTCGATGTTTGCGCTAAGTCCATTTTCAAACCGATGGCTGACCATCGCGGCCATTGTGTCATTCTCAATTCACATCGCTTTAATATATTCACCGCTAGGTCAATTTCTACACCTATTTCCCCTCGAATCGTCAGATTGGGGATACGTCTTGACCACATCACTAGTTGTATTCGTCAGTCTAGAAGTCCTAAAAAAATCCTTCAAAGCTTAGAAGGAGACTAATAAATCTTAGCGTGATCAACGATAAACGTCATAGTCTTCTGACGTTTCACGATATCTTTAAGACGATCCAAATTAGCCGCAAAATGTGAAGCCATAAATTCGGACAAATTGGACACAGACGGAAGATTCATTTTTTGGATTTCAGCATCCAAATCGTCATCTGTGGCGGTGATCTTTTCCCTTTCAGTAATGGATTGGATCGCCAAATCCGCTTTAACACGCTTAATCGCATCATTGCGCCATTCAGATCGAATATCCGCTTCGGTTTTGCCAATAATCGACAAATACTTATCGAAATCAATCTTAATTTGCTGCTGGATACGACCTTTCAACTCATTGACTGAGGCATCTAGTTCAGATTTAATCATCCCTTCTGGAAGTTCAACCGATGCATCCTCTGTAATGGCATCAAGCAAGTCTTGATGAAGCTGACGTTCGCTATCTTGTTTTGCTTGGGCATTCAAATTATCTCGAATTTGAGTTTTAAAGGCGTCAACAGAGTCAAACTGACCAAATGTTTTTACTAATTCATCCGTCAATTCAGGAAGTTGCTTCCCACGAACTTCGGCAATTTCAGCATCAAACTGAACCGTATTTCCAGCCACACCTACAGTCGAAAAATCAGAGGCGTACGTCATTGAAAATTGGCGCCGATCTCCTTTTTTAGTGCCCACCAGTTGTGCATCAAAATCAGGGCCAAATGTTCCCATTCCAAGCCGAATTCCAGTATTTTGACGTGTCCAGGGGGCAAAAGGTTCCCCATTGATCGAGGCCGTAAGATTTACTAGCAAAAGATCCCCATCCACACTCTCACCATCAGTCTCTTT
Organism: uncultured Candidatus Marinamargulisbacteria bacterium; assembly: GCA_964652635.1. GTDB lineage: Bacteria > Margulisbacteria > Marinamargulisbacteria > SXXA01 > SICP01 > CAMCZW01. The sequence continues at coordinate 3,544 of CAZZBY010000111.1, forward strand.
GTACTCGGCACGACTATCCAACAGTTGTGCAACTTGCTGATCAACCGCAGACTCCTGAACCGTATCAGGTAAACGAGTGGCTTTTAGCCCTTTATACTTTCCTAGCTTAATTTCAGGCTCCACATCTACAGCGCAGGTAAAGGAAAGCGGCTGCTGGTCATTATATTGGCCAATCGTGACATCTTTAGGGTAATCCACAACCGCTAATTCCAACTGGCGAACCACTTCAGAATAGGCATGATTTACAACATCGGGGAGTGCTTCCTGAATAATCGACTCCTTACCGTAATTTGCCTCAAATAAACGTCGAGGGACTTTGCCTTTTCGAAATCCCGGTAACTTCGCGTGTTTCACTAGTCTATTAAAGGCTCGATCCAACCCCGCATTAATCTCATCCCGAGATGCCTCAATTTCCAAAGAAACCGTAAACCCAGACCGTTTATGCTTAAGAACCGTAGCCATCAAAAATCACTCCAAAAATAAATCTTTAAAAAACATGCAACACGCTAAGACCATTGTATAAGGGTGTCAGGTAGTTAAATTTCGGACTGCGCACTACGGGGGAGGCGAAACTCCAGCGCATCCGATGTAGTTGAGGGCTTCAATTTAGCCCTATGTCGCCCTTATACAATGGTCTTATGGAGCGGGATAACAGACTCGAACTGTCGACTTCAACCTTGGCAAGGTTGCGCT
>CAZZBY010000112.1:0-4213 GCA_964652635.1 uncultured Candidatus Marinamargulisbacteria bacterium
TTCTAGTCTCAATAAGAACCTAAAAAAGGTTCGACCGAAGAAAGCGAATGGTGGACCATTACATCTCAGTAACGAACCCTAGAATATAAGAAAAACCGACATATCGGTATATATAATAGAAGACACAGTGCAGTTGCATTGCTTGTAATCCACCTAAACCAAATCACTTCACGCTCAAAGTAATCAAGATAAACCGCCAAATCCAACAAGATATTCCACATCAAAAGTAATGGTAAGTCGCCACATCTATCGGAAATAAAGACGCACTGGTATCATTTGAAACTATGAGGGGAACAACAAAACAAGCACCAATCGACTACCTAAACAGCCAAGAAACCAAGGCTCTCCTCAACACCATTTCTGACCTCCGAGACCGCGCCATCACAATCCTCATCCTAAGCACCGGAGTCTTCCTCGCTGAAGTAGTTGAGGTCAAAACCCAAGACATCGACTGGACCAAACGCACCCTCCAAATTACCGGCAAAAGAAAAAGGGATATTCCCCTAAATGAAGAAACCTACGACGCCCTCGTAAAGTGGAATAACGCCCGCCCAAAATCCCCCTGCGAATTCTTCTTTTTAACCAACAAAGGAAAAGTCCAAGGCCTTTCCAAAAGAGGAATCGACCATCTCTTAAGAGGCTACGGACATGACGCCAACATCTCCCAACCCGTTAGCGCCCAACTTCTAAGAACCACCTTCGCAGTCCGCCTCTTTAAAAAAGGACTTTCCATTAAAGATGCCTCCGTCGTCCTAGGAATCCAGGATTTCGTCTCCCTCAAACGCTACCAGGACGCCGCCCAAAATCCCCCAAATCCGCCGCCACCAACCACGATCACTGATGCCATTAGCCAACTAGACAACCGACCCACCAGCTCAAAACTCTTAAACAAACTCTTCAAAAATACTCCCAATCCAAAGACCCTCCAAACCCAAGAACTCCGCCCCGACGCCAAATGCATCATTACTCGAGATATCCTCTTCGGCCGCGAACGCTTGGCCCAAGACATTCGCCGGATGCTGGACAAAGGCCAATCCATTTTACTCACAGGTCCAGTAGGCATCGGAAAATCCCATCTCCTCGACCACCTCGCATTTAAATACGATTGCCATGCCCTGTATTTTGAAAGGCCACTTCCCCTAAAATCTGTCCTCACCACAATCTGCGATCATGCCTTCCCAAGCTACCGATCCCATCTCTCAACAAGAGCCACCAGTCAGGATTTGTTAGATTACATTTCTGGACCCAAGGACAGCAATTCACAGGATGCCACATCGACGGTGTCATCCATGGGCCCCTTATCTTTGCCCATTCTCATCATCGACAATCTCGACCAACTCAAATCATCCGAGGTAGATGTCATCGACACCTTAATGGAACAATTCACCATCGTCGCAGCTACTGACGACAAGAAAAAAAGACTCGATCAACTGTGGTGGAAATTTAAAGAAGAAGAGCTCGCTCCTCTCCACGACGACGACATAAGAACCCTCATTCGCCATCTCACATCTCACCTCACAATTGGCGACTATGACATGCTCGAAAACCACATCACAACCGAAGCTAACGGCTATCCATTAGCTGTGGTCGACATGATTAACCAGCTCACCCATTGCAACACCGTCGACAACCAATCCATCCGTGAATTACAACACACCGTCGGCATCAAATACCGGGATTGGTCTTTTGCATTTGTGATCCTCTGGTCAGTGATTGTCTGCCTTAGATTCGTCGCATTAGGACTCCATAGTTTTGAAGGCTACATCTTAGCCGGCATCGGAACGAGCGTCTTTTTAGTCGTTAAATATTTCCTGATGAAGGCCAGATAAAAAATGTTAGCCCCAACACATAGTATTTTTGGTCTCTTTTTAACACTGATCTTACTCGCTGTTTTTGGAGTGAAAGAAGGACTCCATTGGACGATTCTTTTAACCGCTGTGATCGGTTCATTTATGCCAGACATCGACATGCCGAAATCTGTCATCGGACGACTTTTCTTTTTTATCTCAATTCCACTGGAAAGAAAGTTTGGACATCGAACCATCACTCATTCACTCATTGGATGGGCAGTATTTAGCATCGGTTTTATGCTCATTGCAGGACTTTTGTTTTTTGTTTTCAACCACTTCTCTTTAAATGACGCCGTGGCCAATTGGATGGAAATTCCATTACAAGATCGCCATCACCATTTCCTAAGACTTAGTGCCGCATTCTCCATTGGCTACATGTCGCATGTCATTTTAGATATGTTTAATCCAAGAGGTGTTCAACTTTTCTGGCCCAATGCCGGCCGTGATGTGATCCCTGGAAATGTCCGCTTCCGTCCCGAATCCGGGTCTAAAACCGAGATTGGGATTTTCCTCTTTCTAGTGCTTCTTTTAATCCCAGCTTTCCCCATTTCCAAGTATGGAACTCTCACCACCTTACGCTGGCTACTCGCAACACCCGAAGCCGTCATCGAAGAATTCAAACAAAGCCGTACCCGAACCCTCATCCACTTTGATGGTGTCTTTGAACATAGCAAAATCCCTGTGAGCGGCACGGCTGAAGTCTTAGACATCCACGCAAAAAAACTCATCATTTGGCATGACCAGACAGTGTTTACGTTGTCTGACGAAATGACAGCGGACATCACGGCATTTAAAACAAGAGCCATAAAAACCACAGTCCCAATTTCAATGAGGCATTACCCATTTCAAGGTCAAACGGTATCTGAACTTCTTTCCCAAATTACCGACACCGATTTAGTGAGCGGAGTAGTAGTGCTCCCTCCTGGCCTCACTCTCGACATCCCCTTCACTGTCCGAGATTCCTCCCCAATCTTGCAAGCGAAAGACAGGTTAACGCTTACTTTTGCAACGAAGTCCGAACTCAAAGCCCTAAAGTTTGATGACGCATTTACCAAGCACCAGCATTCCATCAAGGCGAAGATCTCGCTCCTCACCCAAACTCGCAAAAAACTGTCTGCTCAACTCAGAACTTTGGATGATACCGACAAAGATTTAACCGACCTCGGCAAACAAATGTTGTGTAAAAGCCCTGATTCAGTCACTCAAAAGAAAGAGGCGATTCAGGCGCAGCTAGAGTCTACGGATGAAACTTTAGAGACACTCAAATCTGAACTTTCGAACCAGCCATTTCGGTTTTCGGGTGAAGTGTGGATTAGAAGTGTGAAACCATTAATACCTGAGGAAAAAATCTGATGAAAAGAAAAATTGTTTTAGCGGCATTGTTGCATTTTGTTCTTTTTGCGACACCCATACTGACTGAAGAAGTGCAGCCGTACCGCTTATCTCCCAACGATACGCTTGAGATTTATGTGGTTGGGAGAGACGAACTGACGACAAAGCAGACGATTACACCGGATGGCACGATTTCTGTGCCGGTGATTGGACGGCTTAGTGTCGTTGGGAAGACGCTTTTTGAATTGGATGATTTGCTTGAATCTGGATTTAGCAAAGTGGTGAAGGCTCCGAGTGTCGTGACGTATTTGATTCAGGAAAAGGATGAGAAGAAAGAGTCCCCCATCTTTGTGGTGATAGAGGATTTGAAAAAAGGGACTTGGAGTGTGAAGGAAGCAAAAACTGTGAGTGAGGCACTGGCTTGGACTGCCGGTCAGGAGTTTTATTTGAATGGGGTGAAGCAACTACCGTCGGCGACAGTGACGGCTTCAGCTCTCATCCAACCAGGGGACACAGTACTCGTGAAGATGGGTGAAAAACCGACTTTCTGGACTAACAACTGGTACAAGGTGTTGACCTCGTTGGCCGTTGTTTCCAGTATTATGCACTCTTTTTAGGCCCGCTTTTCTTGTCCCGCCGACTGCCCCCGCATCAGTCGGCGGGGAAATTGGTATATTTTTATGAGGTTGAAAAATACTTATTAGGGACAAGTTTCCCCAGCCCCATAATTTCTAGCTTATGATCAGAGGCAAAATATACGCAACCACTACTGCAATTCCATAAAGTACTACGCTAATACGCCATATCCACTTCGACCAGGCTTTAGTTCTCTCACAATTTTGAGCAAGTACCGGATCTATAGGACATACATTTTGGTATTTCCAGTTGCTATACCCAGAAATCCCCAACATTATCCCAGCAAAAGTAAATACCCAGGCTTTATGTTCAGATAGCCATACCAATTGAGGAAAAGTTCCTACCAAAGCAGCCACTGTAGATCCTGCCCCTAGCACCACTAAAATAGCTGGAAT
>CAZZBY010000113.1:0-4181 GCA_964652635.1 uncultured Candidatus Marinamargulisbacteria bacterium
CCAATTCAAGCTCAAAAAGGGGTAATGAAATGGTTAATCCAGTTAATGTTAAAGCGTCAGAGGTAGTCAAATCCGTGGGGGTCATCGGTTCAAGGTCACTCCCGTTTACCGTAGCCTCCCAAGTAGGAGACATCGTTCAGGACTTACTCGGTCGGCACTATCATATTGCCACCGGCGGAGCCGTTGGCGCTGACCAATTTGTCATTGAGAAGCTACTTCGTTTAGGTGTCTCTGAGAGATGTACCGTGTACTCTCCATGGCAAAACTATGCCAGCTTCCCAGTCAAAGTCAGGGCCATGATGCGCCAGTTTAAAGATCAGGGTGGCCACCTGCTTTGGGGGCCGGTATCCACTCAAGATAGCGCTCACGTTATCAAAGCAGGACTCCTTTTTCGTAATCAGCTTCTGGTTAATGCTTGCTATGGCATCGTTGCCTTTATCGATGGTCAATCTCGAGGATCACTTTTTACCATCAAGAAAGCCGCTGCCAAGCGGCTTACCATGGTGGTCTTTCCTCATGACTGTCATTTGCCCGAGATCGACTACGTTAAATGGGTACCGCTCAAATGCGGTGGCTGTTGGGACGGCGGGTTTAAAGCCGTGTACTTACGCTAGGAGATGAGCCATGAAAAAAGTAACACATCATCTTAAGTGGTTTACCTTCGATCTCCTCAACTTCTTTTCTGAGTGCGGAAGTACTACTGCCCATAAATTAGCCTGTAAGTTTTTGCCCTTTTAAAAAGGCGTAGTGCTGCCCCGCCCCCGCACCTGCGGGGCACTATCCAACACTCAGCAAAGGATTTCGATCATGACAGACAAACAATTAACCGTTGACCTCTACATCCGAGTGTCGACAGATAGACAAGCCAAAGAAGGCGACTCATTAGAAGAGCAGGAAAGCGAACTTAAAAAGTTTTGCGACTACCGTAATTTCAAAATCCACCAAGTCCTCATTGAGAAAGGAAAGTCCGGTGGAAATACCAATCGGCCTGAGTACAAAAAACTGGTGGAAGATATTGAAGCTAAAAAGATTAATGCCGTTGTGGTTAAAAAACTCGATCGGCTCTCAAGGTCTCTTTTAGACTTCGAGCAACTCATGACCAGGCTCCAAGAAAAAGAAGTGGAGTTTATCTCACTTAGAGAAAACTTTGACACCACCACAGCAATGGGTAAAGCCATGCTCCGCATCGCTTTAGTCTTTGCACAACTTGAGCGCGAGCAGACTTCTGAGAGGATTTCAGATGTCCTGCATTACCGAGCGTCGCTCGGTTACCATAACGGCGGTTGCCCGCCGTATGGTTATCATTCACTCAATAAAGAACTCATTATCTCGGCCAAAGAAAAACCCATTGTAGAGCTCATCTTTGAGAAGTTTTTAGAAACCCACTCAGCAGATACAGTAGCCAACTTCTTAAATGAAAGAAAAATCCTTAATCGTCGGGGAAATGTCTGGATTGGAAACTACATCACTCGCACACTTCAAAATCCGGTATATAAAGGAATGCTGCTTTGGAAAGGGCAAATTCATCAAGGGCTCCATATCCCAATCATCGCCCCATCCGTTTGGGATACAACCCATGAGATTTTAGAAGCAAAAAAGTCCCTCAAAACGCTTCAGAAAAGTGATGCACTTCTACAAAAGTTAGCCATCTGCGGGCATTGCGGATCACCACTCACGCCAAGCTTTGCCTACAACCGTTTTAAAACGAAATACTGCTACTACCGTTGCGGAAGTACACAGCATGGCAAACACCGCCGTCTCCACATCAACTGCGACTTTAAATATATTGCTTCAGACAAGCTTCATAGCTCCGTCCTTAATTCGCTGAGCCTAATCCTTCAGCCAGATTTCTTTACTCAGATTGAAACGAAGGTAAACGATCACAATACAGACTTAGAAGTCCGCATCCATGATCTGCTAAACCAATCAAAACTAGCGGAAGAGAACCTAAAAAAGTGTAAGTCAAAAAAGAATGAGTACGTCGACGTACTTATCACTCACGCTTTTTCCACTCAAGATAAAAAGCGTATCCATGACCGGATGGACGAACTGGAAAAGGAGGAAAAGAAGTTTAAATCCCAGATCACTACCTATGATCTTGAGAAAACCAAGTTAGAAGCCCAGCTTCTTGCCATCGACAGCTTTAAAACTCAACTTGCCCTCACTAAAGATGCAAGCATCGACTCAGACGCTATGCTCTACAAAAAACAGCTCCATCTTTTAATAGACACCCTTACCGTCTTTAACAGTAAGCTCATCTTTAAGTTTAAAACCCTGCCTTGGGAAGTCCCAGTTGAGGTTAATTTCAGCTCCTAGGGTTTTTCGCCACATAACCATTTTTGGCCAAAACAGGCCATGTACAGGCAATTTTGCTATAAAAGGTTCGTAAAATCTAAAGGCATAGTTTAAAAAATATCGAACAGGGTTCGACATTTACAAATAACTTAATATGAAAAATACGAACTCTAAATCTCAATAACAAGCCAAAAGGTTCGTTTTTATACAAACCCTCAGTTCAAAAGGGGGGTGTCTTCCAGTCTCAATAAGGGGGGGGTAATGCTAAAGGTGTAAACGAGAATCCCTGCTGAGATAGTCTCAACAAGGAGGGGAATCTGTGTTCGAACAAGGAAAGGTTATGGTGGAGGTGGCAGGGATCGAACCTGTGACCTTCTGCGTGCAAGGCAGACGCTCTACCAACTGAGCTACACCCCCAGGGGGATCTATTTTTTAGAGCCATTTTATTTGGTAATAAAATGGTGGGCCTTCCTGGACTTGAACCAGGGACCTCACCCTTATCAGGGGTGCGCTCTAGCCACCTGAGCTAAAAGCCCTAAAAAATAGAGGGTTCTATTATACCGTTATTTATCTAGTACGCAATATGTCATTTCGTAGACTTTTTAACATTAAAGACCATTTAAGTTTTTTTTAATTATAAAATTACCTAATCAGGTATTTACAAACCATTTAGGTTTTTTATTTTAGTGGTTAGGAGGAAAACATGAAAAATCTTCGACTATCCAGACTATTTGATTCTCAGTCGCGTCATTCCATCATATTGCCCATTGATCATGGGGTATCCTTGGGTCCACTTGAAGGTATTACGTCTTTAAAACAGTCTTTATCGAGTCTAATTACGCTTAGCCCTCATTACCAAGAAAAAGTTCTCATTGGGACCGTAGAAGAAGCCCTTAGCTTGGGTGCGGATGCCGTCTCTATGCACCTTAATTTAGGAGTTGAGAATGATAAGGAAATGCTTAAGCAATTGAGGTTTGTCTCTGAGCACTGTACTGCTTGGGGAATGCCTCTTTTGACGATGATTTACCCCACGGAGACACTGCCCAATGTTGCAGACTCTCTTAAAAAGGCCGCCCGAATTGGATATGAACTGGGTGCTGATTTGATTAAGATCTGTTACCCCGGATCTCCGCTTGCCCTTAAAGAGATTATAGAAAGTGTTGATATCCCCATCCTTATTTCAGGAGGATCTAAGCAAAATCCAGACGAGATTTTGGACATGATTTCAAATGCAATGGCTGTTGGAGCAAGGGGGGTGGCTATCGGTCGAAATCTATTTCAATGTCAGAATCAACATCAATTTGTCGTGAGATTAAATGAGATCATCCATCATAAAACAGCGGTAACCACCGTAATTTAAAGGAGAATAGCCATGGGAAGCACAGCTAAAAAAGAACTTTGGTATCAATATAAGGAAGATACTACTAAAGAAATGATTAAGCGGGTATTCCAGCTTAATATTAACTATAAAACCTCTGCAAAACCTACCAAAACTGAGAAAGATTTGAGAAGATGAGCCATCTTCCAAAAGGCAGGGGAAAAGATGGCAACATTTTTTGAAATTGGACTTGAAATGCAGTTAGGGAAAGATAACCAGCTGATGAAAATACATCGGTTGATCAAATGGGAACGGCTACGAGGGTATCTAAAAAAGGTGAGGAAAACTGATCCTGTGACGGGTGGTCGAGAAGGGTACGACGAGTTGTCGATGTTTAAGGCAATATTGCTAGGGCAATGGCATAATCTGAGCGATCCTGGGCTGGAGGAAAGCTTGCGTGTTCGACTAGATTTCATGGCGTTTACGGGATTTCAAATGGGGGAATCCATTCCTGACGAGACGACGTTGTGTCGGTTTCGAAATCGGCTAATTGAGCTGAAATTGGATA
>CAZZBY010000114.1:0-4137 GCA_964652635.1 uncultured Candidatus Marinamargulisbacteria bacterium
AAATGCAATCGTATCGTGTTCAATTCTACAAGGATATGCTCCTAATCTCATTGTGCCACCCTTTTGGATCATGGTACGTTGGTCAGGTAGGAAGTCAATGACGGGATATGGTGTGGATTGATTAAACTCGGTGCTATGGGCGTTTTCAAGTCTGAGTACATGACGTGCAAACTCGATAACGGCGACATGCATGCCTAAGCAGAGGCCAAGATAAGGAGTTTGGGTTTCACGGGCATATTTGGCGGCTAAAATTTTTCCTTCAATTCCTCGTTCACCAAATCCTCCTGGGACTAGGATTCCGTCGACGCCGGATAGTAGGGTGTTAGGGCCATTTTTTTCTAGGGTTTCGGCTTCAATCCATCGGATATTGATCTTATGGCCATTGAGTGTGGCGGCGTGGCGAATGGCTTCGACTACGCTGATATAGGAGTCTGATAAATGGGTGTATTTACCGACAATGGCGATGGTGGCTTCGGGGAGGTCGGGCCGATTGGCGGAAGCGAGATAGTTTTTCCATGCCACTAATTCCTTGGAGTGTGATTGAAGACCCAGGTGGGCTAAAACGACTTCATCTAATTTTTCTTTTTCCATTTCAAGGGGGACGTCGTAGATACTATCGGCGTCTGGACATGAAATCACATGATCTGGGGCGACATCGCAGAAGAGGGCAATTTTTTGGCGGACATCTAAGTCAATGGGGGCTTCGGATCTACAGACGATGACGTCGGACCGAATTCCGATTTCGCGGAGTTCCTTGACGCTGTGTTGGGTAGGTTTGGTTTTAAATTCGCCGGAGGTTTTGAGATAGGGGACCAAGGTTAAGTGGAGATGGGCGCAATGGCCTCGGTGTTCAAATTCAAATTGTCGGATGGCTTCTAAAAATGGGAGGCTTTCAATATCGCCCACTGTGCCACCGACTTCGGTAATAATGATGTCAAAATCTTCCTGATTTAATGCCGCGGTGATACGTTCCTTAATGGCATTGGTGATGTGGGGGATGATTTGGACGGTATGGCCTAGGTAGTCGCCTTTGCGTTCCTTGGAAAGGACATCCCAAAAAATCATGCCAGAGGTGACATTATTGACTCGGGAGAGGTTTTGGTCGATAAATCGCTCGTAATGGCCTAAGTCAAGGTCGGTTTCGCAGCCATCTTCGGTGACGAAGACTTCACCGTGTTGGTAAGGGCTCATGGTGCCGGGATCAATATTGAGGTAGGGGTCAAATTTTTGAATCACAACTTTGTAGCCTTGGCTTTTAAGGAGTACTCCCAGAGATGCGGCCACAATTCCCTTTCCAAGAGAAGACACAACACCACCAGTGACAAAGATATATTTACTTTGTTTTTGACTCATTTTACCCTTTGATTTTCTGAAACTTGTAATGGAGTTACACTATATCAGAGCCTTTTGACATTCGCTAGGGCATGCCCTTATTCTCAAGTCTAGCGTTATTTTTAAACCAAACTTTAAACTCTGTGCCCTTCCCAATTTTAGAGATTATATCCATATCACCCCCGATGGCCTGCACCAACTGCAGAATCCGCCCATCAAATGAGATCAGAACTAACGACAATTTATCAATTACTGCTTAATGAGATCTTGAACTAGGGGATAGCCTGAACTCCATGTATGCCTAGTTTGTGGCAGTCCTAAGATAAGGTTAGTTTTGAATAAAGCTCCAAAATCGTTCTGCGTTTTGCCCATTTCGTCGAAAGGAGTCGAACTTAGAGGATTCGAATGTGCATATGTTTGCCTTTATGAGGGTGTAGTTGCCAGATGGGATTTTGGTTTTGAGCTGAGCTGTATTTTCTTCAACCAAATCAAAATATAAGCCTTTTTCTCGGTCAATTTGGTAATGAGTTTTGCAAATGGAAGGTCCAAAATATAGTGTAAAACCATCGGTGTTTTTGGTGTGGTCGGCGATTTTGGTGAGGGTGTGGGCTAAGATGTTTTGCTCGGTGCCTTTTCGGCCAGCGTGGATGCCTGCGATCAGACCTGATGGATGATGGATGAGTATGGGCAGGCAATCGGCGGTTTTGACGGAGAGAATGACACTTGGGAGTGTTGTGATGCATGCGTCGCAGTCTGGAAGTTGGGTACTGGTAATCAGTGTTTCTTGGTCGACAATGATGCAGTTGGTACTGTGGGTTTGGGTCATTTTGACGATGGTGGCGTTGGGGCTAATATAGGTCATGATGTCATTGGGGTAGGTGATGCCTTGGTAGGTGACACCTGAGTGTGTACCGGGAATGACGTCTCCAATTCCCCAAGGGTAGTGGGTCATCGTGTTTTTTGATAGAGGCCGCCGGGGATGCGTTCGACCCATTGTTTGATTTCGAATACCGATAGACTTTGCATGATGATATGGACAGGGAGCTTTGTTTTTTCGACGATACTATCCAGGGAGAGAGAGTTTTCTTGAAGCGCATTCCATACTAATTTTTCGTTATCGGTGAGTAGTTCTACGGGTTTTGGAGCTGGGATTTTGGGTGGGGTGTAGGCGTTCAAAAAAGGCAATAATGGTTGGGACATCATTGAATACTCCGATAGGATTTCTTCGGGATTGGTGACGAGGCTGGCTCCATCTCGAATGAGGGCGTGATTGCCTTTCGTTTGCTCGGAAAAGATAGATCCTGGGATGACAAAGACATCCCTACCTAGTTCGGCGGTTAATCTTGCGGTGATTAGTGAACCACTGTCTTCGGAGGCTTCGCAGATGAGGGTGCCACGAGCAATGCCACTCACGATTCGATTGCGTTGCGGGAAGTGATGAGCGCGACCTTCGCAGTTGAGGGGAAATTCGGAGAGGACTAGGCCTTCTTTGCTCAATCGTTCGTATAGCATTCGGTTGCTGGTGGGATATACGCGGTCTAGGCCCGTTCCTACGACGGCGATGGTAGGGCATCCGGCTTCGAGGCAGGTATCGTGGGCGATGGTATCTACTCCGGCGGCCATTCCTGAAATGATGACGAAATGGGCCATGAGTCCTGCCGTGAATAGGCGTGTACATCGACTGCCATAATCGGTGATTTGTCGTGTTCCTACAACAGCAAAGGTTTCTTGAGATAAAAATTCTACATGGCCTTTGTAATAGAGTAGTGGGGGCGGATCGGTGAGGTGTGTGAGGAGGTGGGGATATTCGGGCATGTCTTTGGTGAGCAGCTTAATATTGGCCCGATGAAGAAGCGTCATATATCGTTCTAGGTGAAAAGATTCGATTCGAGAGGTGTAAAATTTAATTGATTCGGGTGCAATACCTCTGGAATGGAGGAAATAAATCCCTTCTTTGGTGAAATCTTCGATGGAATTAAAATGGGCTAATACTTCGATAATCCGTCTCGGAGATTCGTAAAAAATCCAGTTTAAAAATAAATAAAATGGGATGTTAGTCATCGTATATTTCTCGATGTCATGATGGTGTTTTTGATAACGGTGTCGATACTGACAATCGTGTCTACATCGATTGGTGTGGTAAATGACTGAGTTTGCATTGTGTGATCGACGATGGTGGCAATGTCAATAAATGAGATGCGGTCGTTTAAAAAGAGAGTGACGGCGGCTTCGTTGGCGGCATTTAAGATAATCGGGGCAGCTCCACCACTTTTAATGGCGTTATAGGCCAGTTTTAGGAGAGGAAATTTCGCAAAATCAGGCTCAAAAAATTCGAGGGCCCCCATTTGAGTCAGTGATAGTTTTGGCCATGGAGTTGCCCATTTTTGAGGGTAGGATAATGCGTATTGGATTGGGAATCTCATGTCGGTGGTTCCCATTTGAGCTAGCCAGGTGCCGTCAACGAATTCGACTAGGCTATGGACGATGCTTTTGGGGTGGATGACAACGTCGATAGTGGATGGAGGTAGTGAAAAAAGATGGTGTGCTTCGATGACTTCGAGGCCTTTGTTGATCATGGTGGCGGAGTCGATGGTAATTTTGGCCCCCATCTTCCAATTGGGATGCTTAAGGGCTTCGGTTTTGGTAATACTGGGGAAACTACTTAATGGACGTGTCCAAAATGGGCCTCCAGATGCGGTTAGGACGAGTTTTGATACTTGGGCTTTGTCCTCACTAATGCCTGTGAGACATTGCGTGAGGGCGGCATGTTCGGAGTCGATGGGGAGGATTGGGACATTATGCTTT
>CAZZBY010000115.1:0-4080 GCA_964652635.1 uncultured Candidatus Marinamargulisbacteria bacterium
CATGCAATAGATGAAGCAGAACTCCTTTGCATTGCGAGTTCAACGCCTTCCTCCCTACGTATCTACGCCACCCTATTAATCGCTGAAGCTTATTTTGGTATGGGATATGATCATGGGGCCTGGTGTGTCAAAAAAAAGGGGGCCGACTGTATTCAATATTTCTATTTACATATCGCAACAATAAAGAGACTAGAGTCCATGATTAACGGCAATACACCAAAAAAATAAGGGATCAAACACAAAGAAATATACAGTTTTTCCAAGAGGCATTTGATGACGCAAAGCCTAAAATAATCGACTATCAAAAAAAGCAAGAAGAAGAATATCTGTTGAAATGTGCAGAATGGGCAAAAATAAAGACCGAAAGAGGCGAATTTCTATTGCGACATAAGCCCGATGAGCCATTCAAAATATCCAAAAAAGCAGAGCAAAGACACCAACTAGGTCAGCAAGTCGCTTTGATGACTGACTTGGAAGCAAAAATAGAGGACTGCACCAGTGGGTATTTCACACTATTAAATTTCTCTACTACTCCCAAAATTTCATGAGTGTGATACACTCCAAATCAAATTCATTACAATAAGGAAACCGACATGTCCCAACCCTCCAATTATGGTGCCGATGAGATCAAGGTTTTAGAAGGTCTCGAAGCGGTTCGAAAACGACCTGGTATGTACGTAGGAAGTACAGGAAAACCTGGACTAAACCACCTCATTTTTGAGGTCGTCGATAATAGTATCGACGAAGCCATGGCGGGCTATTGCAACGAAATCCATGTCACCATCGCAGACGGTAATATTGTCACCGTTGTCGATAACGGTCGAGGAATTCCCATCGACATGCACAAAGAAAAAAAGTTGCCTGCTGTCGAAGTGGTCATGACCACCCTCCACGCTGGAGGTAAATTCGAAGGAAAAGGCTATAAAATTTCAGGCGGACTCCATGGCGTTGGAGTATCCGTCGTCAACGCTCTCTCCGAATGGTTAAAAGTCGAAGTCAGAAGAGACGGAAAAAAATACAACCAACACTACGACCGAGGGATTCCTAAAAAACCAGTCGGGGACATCGAGTCATTAGCAGGCCCAACCGGGACCACCGTCATATTTAAACCAGATTCTACCATTTTTGATGACATCGAATTTACGTCTGAAGTCATCGATCATCGCTTAAAAGAGCTAGCTTACCTCAATCAAGGTATCAAAATTATCTTCAAAGACATCCGATTCGAGCCAATTGTCGAAAAGGAGTATTGCTTTGAAGGCGGGATCAAATCTTATGTTGAATCCCTTAATGTCAATAAAACGCCATTATTTGACACTCCCATGTACATCAAAAAAACACGGGACAATCACGAAATCGAAGTCTCACTTCAGTATGTCGAAGATTATTATGATGAGCACTTAATCTCCTTCGCCAACAATATCCGAACTCGAGAAGGCGGCACTCACGTTTCTGGATTTAGGTCTGCACTCACCCGAGTCATGAACAGTTTTGCCCGAAAATACGAGTTGATTAAAGATAAAAAATCAAACTTAGCCGGCTCTGATCTTCAGGAAGGATTAACCGCCGTTGTCAGTGTCAAGTTACCCAACCCTCAATTTGAAGGCCAAACCAAAACCAAATTGGGCAATGCCGAAATCAAAGGTATCGTCGATTCCATGGTTGACGAAGGGCTTACCGATTTCGTCGAAACCAACCCTAAATTCGGACGCTTAATTGTCAACAAGGCTCTCATCGCCCAGCGTGTTCGAGATGCCACCCGAAAAGCCCAAGATTTGGCCAGACGAAAAACCGCCCTAGAAAGCACAACGCTTCCAGGAAAGTTAGCCGATTGTTCCAATCGAAACCCTGCCAACTGCGAAGTTTTTTTAGTAGAAGGGGATTCTGCCGGTGGTTCTGCCAAGCAGGGCCGCGACCGAAACTTCCAAGCGATTATGCCTTTAAGAGGAAAAGTGCTCAACGTTGAAAAAGCAAGGTTAGATAAAATCCTCGCCAACGAAGAGATTAAGTCCCTCATCACGGCCATTGGTCCCGAAGCCATTTCAGGATTATCGTTTGACAAAGACGAAGACGGCATTGAGGACCGGCCAAAATACGATGAAAACGGTACGCCACTCATCTTAAACAAGTTGAGATATCATAAAATCGTCATCATGACCGACGCAGACGTTGACGGTGCACATATCCGAACATTGCTTTTGACTTTCTTTTTCAGATATGCCAAGGAAGTCATCGAGGCCGGAGCTCTCTACATCGCTCAGCCGCCACTATTTTTGGTTAAAAAAGGGACTGGAAAGCACTATGCCTACAACGAAAAAGACTTAGAAACAGTGCTTGAAAAGGTAGGCCGAGATAAAAGCACCATCCAACGGTATAAAGGACTAGGAGAAATGAATCCAGATCAATTATGGGAAACCACCCTCGATCCCGCAGCCAGAAGTCTCATGAGAGTGACATTGGAGGATGGGGAAGCCGCCGATGAAATCTTCACCATCCTAATGGGAAGTGAAGTCGATCCCAGAAAAGCATTTATCGAAAAATACGCAAAAACCGTCCGTTGGATCGACGTTTAGTTAAGGAGAAAGTCACATGATGGACCAGGAACACTTAATACAAAATTCAAACATTAGTCCGATCAATATTGACGATGAAATGAAGTCGTCATACCTCGAATATGCGATGTCGGTCATCGTTGGCCGTGCATTACCCGATGTCCGAGATGGGCTAAAGCCCGTCCACCGCCGAATTTTATACTCCATGTATGAATCTGGATTTACAGCTGGCCGACCCTATAAAAAGTGTGCACGTATCGTTGGAGACGTCTTAGGAAGGTACCATCCCCACGGAGATACCGCCGTTTACGACTCCTTAGTCAGGATGGCCCAAGACTTTTCGATGAGATATCAATTGATCGACGGCCAAGGAAACTATGGATCCGTCGACGGAGACAACGCTGCTGCCATGAGATATACCGAAGCCAGAATGGCCCATATCAGTATGTCGCTTCTTGAAGACATCGACAAAGAAACGGTCAACTTTCACCCCAACTTTGACGAATCCCTCGAAGAGCCCACTGTACTCCCCTCCAAACTCCCAACCTTACTCCTCAATGGTACAGCTGGTATTGCAGTCGGAATGGCGACCAATATTCCTCCGCACAACCTCACAGAAGTCGTGGATGGGATTTGTGCATTAATCGACAACCCCGATATCGAAATTATCGAGCTCATGACGCACATCAAAGGCCCAGATTTCCCAACCGCCGCCATGATTTGCGGAACTGAAGGGATTTTTAATGCCTACCACACCGGACGTGGCAGTGTCAGAATGCGTGCCAAAACATCGATTGAAGAAGTCGATAAAAAAAGCGGAAAACAGGCCATTATCGTTCATGAAATCCCATATCAAGTCAACAAAGCCAACTTAATTATCAAAATCGCCGAGTTGGTACAAGATAAAAAAATTACAGGGATTGCAGACTTAAGAGACGAGTCCGATCGAAAAGGAATGCGAATTTATATTGAATTAAAAAGAGATGCCGTCCCTGACATCGTCCTCAATCAGTTATTCAAACACACCGCACTACAGTCGTCATTTGGAATGAACATGGTGGCCTTGGTCGAAGGAATTCCTCAAACCCTTAACATCAAGCAAATTCTAACTCATTATGTGGCACACCGAAAAGAAATCGTCACAAAACGGACTGAATTTGACTTGAGAAAAGCCAGAGAGCGTCAGCACATTTTAGAAGGGCTTCGAATTGCCCTTCAAAATATCGATGATGTCATTGCCCTCATCAAAAAATCGGCTAACACCGACGAAGCCAGACAAGGGTTAATCATGACATTTGGCTTATCTGAAAAACAAGCCAATGCGATCTTAGAGATGAGACTTCAACGATTAACAGGCCTCGAACGTGATAAAATCGAGCAGGAATATCAAGAACTGACCATTAAAATTCAGGATCTTGAAGACATTTTGGCTAATGTTCACCGAATTTATCACATTATTAAAAGCGAACTCCTTGAAATGAAAGAGAAGTTTGGTGATGAGAGGCGAACCGTCATTGGAGAAGCCGTT
>CAZZBY010000116.1:0-4027 GCA_964652635.1 uncultured Candidatus Marinamargulisbacteria bacterium
AAATCAAGAGTGGTGGCAAGAGGAGCGTGATGAAACGGCTTTCCTGTCACCATAAGCGTCGCTTCAGCTAGACCATAAGAAGGGTAATGCGCAGCAGACGAAAATCCAAACACCGAAAAGGCATCCGAAAACCGATTAAGAGTCCGAAGATGAATAGGCTCTGAACCATTATATGCTGACGTCCAGCACGACAAATCTAAGCTCATGTCAGAGTCTAATCTTTTTAAGGCATCAACGCAATGGTCATATCCAAAATTAGGCCCGCCACTATGCCCAACACGTTTAGTCGAAATAATTTCCAGCCATTTCAATGGATTTTTAACAAAGTGAGAAGGAGACATCAAATGGGCAACATGCCCCGTATAAAGGGGTTCAATAATCCCTCCAATTAACCCCATATCATGAAATTGAGGCAGCCAAGACGCACTAACCGAGTGACGAGTAAGGCCAAAGGCCTTTTGAATATAATTCACATTTGAAAGTAAATTATGTTGAGAGATCATCACTCCCTTAGGAAGACTAGTAGACCCCGATGTATACTGTAAAAAAGCTAAAGAATTCGGTTGAAGAGGTGGAGATGTCCACAGCGATGCAAGGCCAATATCGATGGTATCTGAAGCAATAAATTCAATCTGATTCGAAAATTGCTCGAATTTTTCAACACAGATTTGACGAGTGGCATCATCCGTAAATGCAATAGTAGCTTCTGCATTCTCAGCAATGAGCATTAAGCGATCAATATGCTTTCGGTTTCGAGGAGGATAAGCCGTAACCGCCACCGCACCAGAATAAAGACATGCCAAAAAACCGATAATAAAATCAATACCTTGAGGATAAAGAAGTAAAATCGGACGACCAATGATATCGGTGTATTTTTCAGAAATAAAAAAAGCCAAAGCCTTAGCGGATCGATCAAGATCCGCATAGGAGATTTGAATTTCATCTAAGTTTTCAGATAAAAAAGTAAATGCAGTAGCGTGGTCTAAGGATGCAAAATGATCTAAAAAGTGAGATGTGAGTGTCGAATTTAATGAACGAATCTGAAAAACAGGCAACAAGTCCCCCCTTCCCATAGGTATATCAGCAGGAGCACTATAGCAAATTCAAAATGGCAAAACAACAGCTAGTGTATCTATTAGGAACGAATCGATGAAAATATATTGTGAATGACGCGATCCAGATGGTCACAGCCTCGGGATAAAATAGATAAAATCTCATGATGAGCATTATTCTTTTCTTGTAAAAGAGAATACATTCCGACAATAACATGGAGGGGCGTTCGCAAGTCATGGCTCATCTGAGATAAAAAGAGTATTTTTTCGTGATGACATCGTTTAGCCATTTCCATTTCTTGACGAAAATGCTGCAATTGACCATTCACCATAGACTCCAAACTGTGATGAAGTTGAACTAATTGACGATACAAATCTCGGGTAACTGCAATCGTCATAATACGATCTAAAACCGCTTCCAATTGAGATCTAACCACATAAAGCCACGATAAATTTTCGGGTATAACAGGCAACACCAAGGCTCCATGTAAGCCTCCGTTAACGACAATGGGACATAATGTCGACGCCCCCGATAACCCCACACGATCAAAAATAAAATGAGCAGCCGCAGAAGGTGAAAAAATAAATGGCCACTCTTCCTTTTGAATATAGTACTCAATTGAAGATTCCCGTAATAAACAGGACCTAAAAAAACCGCCGTCTGGAGTGATTACCCCCAGATCCCCGATCGAAAAAGCTCCGGGAAAAAATAATACATAGCCACACCAGCAGCCAAAATAAGACGATAAGTGAGTCACCACAGACAAATAGGCCTGATCACACTGATCTTCATTAAGAAGTTGTTTAGAAATATCAGCTACAACAGCATCGGTATCAGAAAATGTCATCATCCAGATTTCTTTAACGATAGTCGAGAAAAACACTTTAAAATATCCTGTAAAGTCGCCGGTTTAGAGAGATAGTCATCAAAACCATACGATAAACATCGATCATGATCTCCTGTCATCGCTTGTGCAGTTAAGGCTACAATGGGACATGGAGTCCAGTGTGGAAGACGTCTAATGCATGACATCGCATCAATACCTGTCAACCCAGGCATACGAATATCCATTAATATTAAATCAAAAGAACGAGACTGAATAGCTTTAAGTGCCGCTTCGCCAGACGCAACAATTTCAAGATCAAAGTCATTTTTTAATAACAATGACGCATAGTCACGATTAAGAGGGTCATCATCACATAGCAAAATAGCAATCCCTTGATACTCCGAAAGTAAGGGGGTTGGATCAAAACAAGACATCGGTACACCATTTCCCAGATGCGAATGAAAAATAGGAAATTGAAGGTGCACACAAGCACCGATCTCGGGGGTTGCATCTACCCAAATTTGCCCGCCTAATAAGGAAACAATATCCAAACAAATCAACAACCCCAATCCCCAACCTGTGACTTCCGATGACAAGCGCTCTTGAAAAACAAGGGGTTCAAACAAATAAGGATGAAGCACTTCCGAAATCCCACAACCAGTATCTTGAACACAAATTTCCAAAGTTGAGTGTGAAGGGTGAGGGGTAATCCATGTCGTCAATTGAATGTGACCATGATCGGTATGTTTAATCGAATTAGAGAGCAAATTCATAATAAGTTGATTGACTTTAATCGAATCAAAAAAATAATGTGGGATAAGGGAATGATAATTCTTGATTCGATAGGAAACCGGTTTTCCTTTTAAAAGATGAGACAACGTCTGATCAATATCATCAAAAAAAGCCGCAAATCCACTTCTTGATAATGAATCAAATTATGCGAAGAATGATGAGACTCTAAATTCAAAACGTTATCCAATAAATACCGTAATCGATCAACACTACCTCTTAACAAATTAATCGCATCGGAAACGCCCATTTCGTCAGAAAGCATGGCATAGGTAAGACCTTTAATGACCTGAAGCGGAGTTCTTAAATCATGAGTAACTTTAGCTAAAAAATCAGTTTTATAATGGCCAGCACGCTGATGAAGTGCTTGAGCTTGGCTGAGTTCAATTGCTTGACTATTCATTTTACGTTGCAACTGAGCATTCAATAATTCCAGCTGACGATTAGCTTCATTTAAATCTTCAAGTGACAAAATGCGCTCAAAAACCATCACTAGTTCTTTAGATAATAACAACAAAAACTCATGATCCAGTTCAGAAAATGCGCGAGCAAGTACAGGCGGACCAATGAAAATAATGCCATGGAAAGTCATATGAGTTCGGATCTGAACACACAAATTCACATCTCTCAAAGAAAAATACGAGAGAAAATCCAAAAGCGGCTCTGAAAATGACTTAAAATTAATCACCGGAGTATTGGTCATAGTCAATAATAATGACTCTAAATGCTTTTCATATTCAAGAGAAATCAGTTGAGAGGGCACATCTCCCAAAAAAATAGGCGAATAGTGTAAAAAGCGCTGACGAAACCCATAAGAAGATGGAAAAATAACCACAAATCGAGGTTGAAGCAACCGAATAATCTGAGCGGAGATTAATTCGAAAACACGATAACGATGTTTAAGTGGAACAAGCTGAATAATAATCGAAGCAAGTTCTCGAGAGACATCAAATGTCATAACAAAAAGAGAATAGCACAAGTAGCGTCATAATAATAAGACGTTGAAGAATAACTAACCGGTAAATATAATAAAAAGAGATGCCAACAGAAAAAAAACCAACAATATTAGTCATTGATGATGACGCCCTTATCCTCGAATCCATGCGACTGACAATGGCCGCACGATATTCCATTACGACAGCCGAGTCCTGTAAATCAGCATTAGAAAAAATAAAAGGACAGCCAATAGATGTTATTTTACTAGACGTGAAAATGCCAGAAAGCAATGGAATAGGGCATCTTAAAAAAATTAAAGAAATAGCAAAAGAAATTCCCATCATCATGTTTTCAGGGGTATCCGATATTTCCCAAGTTGTTGACTGTATTAAATCTGGTGCATTTAGCTATGTGGTAAAAGGT
>CAZZBY010000117.1:0-3978 GCA_964652635.1 uncultured Candidatus Marinamargulisbacteria bacterium
AATAAAATGGCGTACAAATCGTGCTCCATCCGCCCCATCAATGACACGATGGTCATAGGACAGGGACACGGGCATCATCATCCGGGCTTCAAGCTCACCCTTATCATTGTAAGTGGGCCGAAGAGACCCTTTAGATAAGCCCAAAATCGCCACTTCAGGGTGATTTACAATTGGAGTAAACGAACTCACACCCAAACTACCCAAATTAGAGATCGTAAAGGTACCCCCTCTCAAATCATCCACCCCCAATTTACGATCCCTCGCCTTTTGAGCAATCACTTCTAGCTCCTGGCTGATATCCAGTAGTGATTTTTTATCCACATCCCGAATCACAGGGACAATCAAACCAGATGGCGTATCCACTGCAATCCCAATATGGTAATAATTTTTACGGATTAAAACACCTTTAGCACCATCATAACTCGCATTAAAATTAGGAAATGCTTTAAGCGCATCAACAATCGCTTTAAGCACAAACACGGTCACCGTAATGCGGGCATTTTTAGCCTTATAGTGGTCTTGATATTTTTTTCTCAGTCCCATCACATGCGTAATATCCGCATCATCAAACTGGGTCACATGAGGCACTGTATTCCAAGACTTTGACATATTTTCAGCAATTTTTTGCCTTAATCCAGATAAGTGTTCGGTATCAATCGGACCCCATTTAGAAAAATCAATATCCAAAGGCTGTGGGGCTGTCAGCACTGAAGCAGTACCCGCCTCAACCGGGGGAAAGGCCTTAGACTGTAAAAACTGAATATACTGACGCACATCCTCATTGGTAATACGTCCACCCCGCCCCGTGCCAGGGATTCGGAGTAAATCAATTCCAAATTGGGCTGCCATATGCCCAATCACCACCGACGTTGGGGCTGGTGTCCCTTGCTGTGCCACATAACTTGCACCCGATGTCACCGCAGGCAGTACTGCAGTAATTTCAACAGGCACAGATACAACTGGAGCCGTTGCCACTGGCGAAGATACAACAGGCACCACAGGAGACGACACCCCACCAGACAATACGAATACAAGCATCCCTTCAGAGACTTTATCCCCCACTTTAACTTTAATCGCGTCTACTTTTCCAGCCGCTGTCGACGGGATAGGGGCCACCGCTTTATCCGTTTCTAGCTCCATCAAAGTTTGCCCGACTTTAACATCATCGCCAACGTTAACCATGAGCTCAAGCACTGTCGCAGAACTTACTCCATCTCCTAAATTAGGTAATCGAATATCCATGTTTTCCTCGCTTTATAAACCCAAATCCATCAAATTGATACCATCGGATACGCTTTATCCGGCTTTATTTTAAAAGTCTTCATTGCATCCGCCACAATATGACGATCAAGATGACCATCTTGTGACAATTGATACAATGTTGCAACTACTATTGACTCCGCATCCACCTCAAAAAATCGCCTCAGATTTTCCCGAGTATCGCTTCGTCCAAATCCATCTGTCCCTAAAACCACATAGGGCCCAGGAACCCATTTCCGAATCTGCTCAGCCACTAACCGAACATTATCCGATGCCGACACAAAAACCCCTCTTTCCTTAGCCAAAAGATCCTGAACATAGGAGGATTTAGCCGGTTTCATCGGGTTCAACATATTCCATCGTTCTGAAACCACTGCTTCGGTGCGCAAGCGTTTATAGTTAGTCGCCCCCCACACATCCACAGATAAACCATAGTCCTTTTCTAAAATTTGAGCAGCTTTAATACAGCAATTCATAATCGATCCACTACCAAACAAATGAACTTTATGTGATGCCGGGGTTTCAGATTTCGCAAGCGCACGTCCTGTGCTAAAGCGATACAGTCCATTCAAAATCCCAGTCTGAGCATTTTCAGGCATCGCAGGCATTTCGTAATTTTCGTTACCAACAGTCAAGTAATAAAACACATCTTCCTGATCCTGATACATTCGCTTTAAGCCATCTTGTATAATCACCGCCACTTCATATCGAAACGCCGTATCATACGCAATCAAGGACGGAAAGGCTGTCGCCATCAAATGACCATGCCCATCCTGATGCTGCAAGCCCTCACCATTCAGAGTAGTCCGACCAGCAGTACCACCAATTAAAAAGCCTTTACATCGGATATCCCCAGCCAGCCAAATCAAATCCCCAACTCGCTGAAATCCAAACATCGAGTAATACACATACACTGGTATCGAATTAACCCCATGACTCGCCTACGCAGTTCCAGCAGCCACAAAGGATGAAATCGCCCCCACTTCATTAATCCCTTCTTCCAATACTTGGCCATCATCTGTTTCACGGTAATACAATAAGCTTTCAATATCCACAGGCTCATATAACTGACCTTGAGGAGCATAAATTCCAATTTGCCGAAACAACGATTCCATCCCAAATGTCCGAGCTTCATCTGGTATAATTGGGACAATTAACTGACCGATTTCAGGATGGCGCAATAATTTAGTCAATACTCGTACATAGGCCATCGTCGTGGACAACTCACTGCCATTGGACGCTTCAAAAAATTCTTTAAAATATTCCAAATCAGGTACCTGCAATGGGGCCACATCCACTTTACGCTCTGGAATAAACCCACCTAATTTTCGCCGACGGTCCAGCATATATCTGATTTCAGGGCTATTTTCATCAGGGCGATAAAAGGGCGCATCGGCAATATCATCATCCGAAATAGGGATATCAAAGCGACTTCGAAACTCCCTCAATTCACGTTCATTCAATTTTTTCTGGTTATGCGTCACATTTTTACCTTCGCCCGCTTCACCCAAGCCATATCCTTTAACTGTTTTAGCCAAAATAACTGTTGGCTGTCCTTGATGCTCGGTTGCACGCTTAAAAGCGGCAAACAATTTTTTAGGATCATGCCCACCTCGCAACATTTTCTGAAGCTGAAAATCGGTTAAATGCGTCACCAATTCAAGCAGCTGAGGATACTTCCCAAAAAAGTGTTTTCGGATATAACTCCCTGGCTCAACCACATATTTTTGGTATTCCCCATCGACCACTTCCGACATCCGCTGAATCAGCAAATCACGGTGCTTCGACCTCAGTAATGGGTCCCAATCCGACCCCCAAATCACTTTAATCACATTCCAGCCACTGCCAGAAAACACTCCCTCAAGCTCTTGGATAATCTTGCCATTACCTCGAACCGGACCATCCAAGCGTTGCAAATTGCAATTCACAATAAAAATCAAATTATCTAAACGCTCACGGGCCGCCACCGTCAAAAGACCTAAGGTTTCAGGCTCATTCGTCTCGCCATCACCAACGACACAGTAAACTTTAGGCTCACGCCCTTCCTCATAAGTGACCAATTTACGGGCTTGCAAATACCGATTAAACCGCGCCTGATAAATCGCACAAGCAGGCCCCAATCCCATCGATACCGTCGGAAATTGCCAAAAATGAGGCATTAAATAGGGATGCGGATACGAGGACAATCCACCCCCATCTGCTAACTCTTGACGAAAATGATGCAAATGGTATTCGGTTAAACGGCCTTCCAAAAACGCACGGGCATAATTTCCCGGGGACGCATGTCCCTGAAAAAACACCTGATCTGCCAAGTGTCCACCCTCATTTCCTCTAAAAAAGTGATTATAGGCCACTTCTAAAATCGTGGCAGAGGATGCAAATGTCGAAATATGTCCACCAATCCCATCTAATTCACGGTTGGCGTTAGTCACCATAGCCATCGCATTCCATCGCACTAAGCTTCGGATACGGCGCTCAATCACTTCATCACCAGGATAAAAGGGCTCCTCGTCCACAGAAATAGTATTGATATAGGGAGTAATCGAGGGGTTAAGCGAAAGCACATCAGAATGATCAATATCGACAGTAGACATGGTCAAGAGACTCTCCTTATAAAAACGGATGGATCAGTATAATATACAAGATCATGACAGAAAACCCCAAACCACTATACAGTATTGACATTAGCCTCCCAAGCCCCCACCACAACATCGCCAT
>CAZZBY010000118.1:0-3964 GCA_964652635.1 uncultured Candidatus Marinamargulisbacteria bacterium
ATAAAATGCGGACATATTTAGAAGAATCCGAAGAAAAAACCCTCAAAAAAGTGATGATCCTCTCCTGTGGCCGAAAAAAGGCTGAAGCCTATAACTTTGATCACCGTGCCTATATTTTTGACCGAATGATTGAGCTTGGCATTGTGGCTGATCAAGATGCGGCGAAGCGGTTTTATAAGGGGCCTAGGAAGGCGACGCCGTTACTTAAGGGATGATGTCTTCTTTTTTTGTTATCAATGAGGATGGGGGCGTGATGTTGGACTCACAAGCTCAAGCCCTGCTGTTGGATTATTCTCAATGGGGGCGTATTGGGGGCTTGCGGGCAGTTTTAGCCGAATGTGGTATAGATGTGCCTGATTTGGAATGGAAGGCCTTTGGCGAGGCGGTTGCGGCGTCATTGATTGGGCAGTTGCGGCGTCTGGCCTATTGTATTTATCAGTTGATGGTGGTGTCGGGGGATTGGACGGATGCAGGGCGGGATGCCTGTGAATCTGCATTTGGACGGTGTGAGTTGGGTCTTGGGCCTGAGGCGACTTGGGGGTATGGGGAGAAGCAGAAATTTTTGATTCTTGCCTCGGAGATGGTGGCGGCTTTTGCGCTGGAGGGCTTGTCTGCGGATGAGTTGAAATCTCGTGTGAATGATGCCTCGATTGAGGTTTTGGGGCTTGTATTTACGATCCATGAGTTTAATAGTTTAAATCGTTTGCTGATGTTTGTGGGTATGGCCTTGATTTTACAGGGGGGTGTGTATGGGCCTTACCGTGAATTTATTTTGGGAACTGGAACATTTGAGTTGAAGGGAGATTACCGTGTATTTGTGCTCACGCATGAAGTATTGCGGTCGCCGACGACGATTATGCCGATGGCGGCGGTGATTGGCGAGCGTGAGATTTTTGTGCGGGATGAGGCGATGGCGTCGGTGTTTCAGATGAAGTGGGCGTCGTTTTTGCCGCATGCATTTGGAGATTTTTTTACCTATTATGGTGTGGAACATCGGATGTCGGCGTTGATTCGGCGTCGGGTGTTTGAGTGTTATGGAGTCAAAAGTAGGGCGGATTTGGATGCGGTGACGGAGTCCTTTATTTTTGATTTGAAAGAGACGGTACTTACTCATGAATTGGGACATGGGGTGATTCAGTATCACCTGTTAAGCTCTGAAGTAGCTCCCGTGGCTGAGTCTAGTAAGATGTGCGGGGAGTCTGTTGTGACGGCACTTTTGGAGGTGTTGGCGGATTTTGCGCCTCGATTGGGGGATGTGAAGGGGCCATTGCAAAATATGGTTGAAGTGGCGGTAGTGGATTATGCTCGGGCGACCCGGATGTTTTGGATGTATCTGTCGGATGTGTGGTTTTTTGATACGCCGGATGAGTATATGTATGTGTATTCGGAGTTGATGACTTGGGTGATGGGGTCGGCGATTGGTCAGGATCTGCATGTGGATTTTGCGGTACTAGATCGGGCGATTAATGCCAGAGATGGGATTTTGCAATTGGCGTTAAAGGAAGTAGAGTTGGTGGTTGAGCAGCTACGGCAAATCGCAGAGGCGGCGGAATTTGATGGGGATGGGGTTAAGGTATCATTTAGTGAATTTTGTGACTTTGTATTGACCGCAGAAGTGTCTTCTGCGCCGGATCAGGAGTCTTTTTCGGAAGTGTTTGCGACGGATGAGATGCGGGCGTATTCGTCGCAAAGTTTGATATGGATGAAGGTGTTTGAGGCTTTGATGAGTCAGGATACTTACAAATCTGTGATTTTGGAAATTTTGTCTGAAGCTGAAACTCGAATCCAGCATCAATTTTTTACTTGTATTGCTGGTTTAGATCATTTGGAAGGGTCTTTGAGGAACTCTGTTTTTAAACGATTTGAATTGGTGTTTTCGACAACATTTTGAAATCAATTTCAATTTTGTGCGATAATTGGGTATGTGGTGCAAGTTACTTGCTCAACCGGCAAGTCGTCTGAGAATCTCACGGCAATCGTCTCATTCAGTGATGCCATTTGGCAAAAGTGAGTGTCTCACACCTGATGATTTTGCAAGTGTTGAGCGATTACTTCAGAGATTGGCTTTTTATCCTTCTCTGAGAACATTTTGCCTTACCAAGGCTGCTCACCGTCACGCTGAGTATAATCGCAATCTAGTATCCCTTACAAACTATTTTGAAAAGATTAAGACTGTTTTGTCTCCACAACGGGATATTTTAAAGGTTTTGGATGATCCAATTGTCGTGAATGCCTTACCTAAAATACTGGCGTTATTGGATTATTTTGATGCTTATCAAACTAAACATCAGACTATTGTTGCGAATGGGCCTGTATTCAAGGAGATTCGAGAAGCGGTGATACGTCACTTTCATGTTGATCGGTTATTTCCTTCTCTTTCGTCTTCTCTTCAAGTTCTTAAAGCTGATGATGTTGCGGTTGTTGTGGATTTGATTGTCAGCGAAAGTTTACGTCGGTTTGTTGAATCTTCTTCGGTTCTTCGAGATGGTACTCAACAACCTGATTTTAAAACTCCTGAAAATGATTATTTTTTGGCTCGAATTAAAACTTGGGTGACAGCATGCTTATTGAAATCTGATCAGCCTAAACGATTACTTGAGACATTTGCTCGATTAATCCCAAATGTGTTGAGCCAAGGTGCTTATAATACGGCTCGGTATATGGTTGCGGGTCTTCAAGCTTATTTGGCTGATTTTCCACTCGAATCTGATCCATTAACCCCCTGCATTGAGACTTTGATATCGATAGTGCAGGATAAGGATAAAATGCTTAATACAGCATCGCCTGTCCTGCAACCCGAACTTGAAACGATTCGGCTTTTGGTGGAACGTAAGGATCCTCGTCTTGCCGGGGCGAAGTCTGACCTACTTATAACTTTGGACTCTAGAGTGCGTCGTTCTCAAGAGAAGTTGGAACTGCTTTTAGATTCTCCACTTATTGCAGATTGTGTTTTGGAAGAGATTAGGTCTGTTGTGCCTGGTAGAACTGAATTTTATTTAAAGAAATTTCGTAACCTGTCTAAACCCCAATAGTCAGTTTATCTAGCATATTTTCCTCAAGGATACGACCGGTGCCGATGGCAACGCAGGAGAGAGGGTCAGTGGCAATGGTGACGGGGAGACCGGTTTCGTCGTGGATGCGCTTGTCTAGGCCTTTGAGGAGAGATCCGCCACCGGTGAGCATGATGCCCTTTTGGGTGATATCGCCTGCGAGTTCGGGAGGGGTGTTTTCGAGGGTGATTTTAAGGGCATCGATAATGGTGGTGACGTATTCGGATACGGCATCTCGAATTTCCATGGAGTTGATGGTGAATGTTTTGGGGAGACCATTCAAGAGATCTCGGCCGCGGACTTTGATTTCGAGTTCCTCTTCAAAGGGGTAGGCAGATCCGATTTGGAATTTAATATTTTCGGCCATCAGTTCGCCGATGAGGAGATTGTAATTTTTTCGGCAACTTTGGATGATGGCATCATTGAATTCGTCGCCGGCGACACGGCTAGATTTACAGACGACGATGCCGCCTAGGGAAATGACAGCGATTTCGGTGGTGCCTCCGCCGATGTCGACGACCATGTGGCCTTGGGGTTCGAGGACGGGAATTCCGGAGCCTACTGCGGCTGCCATGGGTTCTTCGATGAGGATGACTTCGCGGGCACCGGCTTGGTAGGCAGATTCGATGACGGCGCGTTTTTCGACGTCGGTAATGCCCCATGGAACCCCGATGAGGATGCGGGGTTTACCCATTTTTTTAATACTCTTTGCCCGTTGAATAAAGGCTTGGATCATTTTTTCGGCAATGTTGAAATTGGCGATGACGCCGTCTTTCATGGGGCGAACGGCGATGATGTTGCCAGGGGTTCGACCGACCATTTCGTAGGCTTCGTTGCCGATGGCCATGACGGTTTGGGTATTTTGATCGATGGCGACAACGGAGGGTTCTCTCACGACGATGCCTTCGCCTTGG
>CAZZBY010000119.1:0-3948 GCA_964652635.1 uncultured Candidatus Marinamargulisbacteria bacterium
AGAATTAATTCCACACGCAATCAGCCACCTATCCGAAATCCTCACTCAAATCACAACAGACACTCCATTCGTTCTCAAAAAAATCAATCAACTCACCGGAACGATGACCACTTTAGTCGAAAATATCAGTGTATCAGTCGAACTCATCATGCCCGAAAAAAAAGACATCCCCGCTACCCCCCAGTCTATTTTCGAAAGCCATGACATTATTCAAAAAGGGGTACTGGAACTTGAAAAAAAACAAGCCGAAATCGATACCATGAGCACCCTAAACGACAACAAGTTATTAGCTGACCTCCTAGATGCCAATGTCACACCCCCTCTCGTGATTAACGGATTAACCACTCAAAACCAACTTGAAACCATGTACAATCGATTAAAAGAAATCATCACCTTAAAAACAGACATCAAAAACCAACTCGACGGATTAGAAAATACCTCCTACTTAGACGACCTCAAAAAACTAACCACAATCGCTCCAAATCATCACCAATCTCAGCAAATGGATCAGTTAATGGACATGGTCTCCCAACTCAAAATCGAATTTGAACATGGCACAGTCGCCATCGTCGATACCATCCAAAAATTCCCTAAAATTCACAATACATTAATGACCCACATCGACATACAAAGTACCAAAATATTTGACGGAAAGCTGCAAAGAGAGTTTCAAGACCTATTACATAATCTTAAAATATTAGATACATAAATCGCATCAGACAAACAATGCCCGGCATCCTCCAAGCAAACAAGCAACGGAGAAAGACCAGACATCTGAAAATACAATTCCAACTCTGAAAAAGGTGCGATTTTATCATGTCTCCCATGAACAAAAGTAAGACAAGAAAGTGGCAGAGATTGAATATCATCCAAATGCCCAAAGTCAGCCAAATAGCGAATTCCCCGTGTCAAATCATCACCTGAAAAGGTAGTTAAATAATCTGGAAGTACCCGATTTGCAAACGATTGATAATCCGACTCCGCCACCGCAGATTGGTAAAATCCCTGCAAAAGTGGCACAATTTTGCCCAATTCCAACTTTTTTAAAAAAAAGCGCAGTTCAGACACCGGATACCGAGGTCGAAGTCCAATCAAAATCATCTGATGATCATACTGAGGATAGTGACGCACAAACTGAAGGACAGCATACCCCCCCATCGAAAACCCCATCAAATCCGCCTCTAAAATACCTTCTTTTTGAAACAATTGAGCGAGAAATTCAGGAAATAAAAATGGGTCATAGGTATCAATAATCATCACTGGACGATCGGTGGGAATATCTAAAAAAATACGATAGTCCATCGCCCAGCCAGTGACTAATACTAAGGGCCTTCCATCACCACGAGAAATCCACTGACTACGCATCAGGTGCCTTAAATACCGCAATAACGCGATTAAGCATCTCTGGAGTATGCAAAGAAGTCAGAGAAAATCGAAGCCGACTCATCCCCGCAGGCACTGTTGGTGGCCGAATCGCAGACACCCAAATCCCATGGGTTTTAAATCGAGCTGACCATGCCAAGGCCTCCTCATCCTCTCCCACCACCACCGGAACAATATGAGACTGCCCCAACACCGAAAGCCCCAACGACCCTAATTCATCCCGAAATCCAACCGCATGGTCCAAAAGCATTTCCCCCACTCCCGATGCCATCATCATCTTTAGCGATAATAAATTAAACAAAACCACCGGTAGCGGAATCGACGTCGAATAAATAAATGAGCGACAGTGATGAATCAAATAAGACTTTAAAGAATGGGACACTCCAACAAATGCCCCACTGGATCCTAACGCCTTTCCAAAAGTGCCAACCACGATATCCACTTCTCCAGATAATCCCAGACTAGCCAACACTCCACCTCCATGAACACCCATCACACCAACCGCATGGGCTTCATCCACCATCAAAGCACATTTAAATCGATTTTTAAGCAAAAATATTTCATCAAGCCTGGTAATATCTCCATCCATACTAAAAATAGATTCTGTCACAATTAAAGCCCGCGAAAATTTTCCACGATAACGACGCAACAGATCTTCTAAATGCATCATATCCTGATGCCGAAATCGAAAAAACCTAGCCCCGGACAACTGCACCCCATCCACGATACTGGCATGGCAATAGCGATCCATAAACACCACATCATTAGGCCCCATCAATGTCGAAAGAAGTCCCAAGTTGCATTGGTACCCACTATTAAACAGCAAGGCCGACTCCGTCCCCAAGTAAGACGCCACCTCCGACTCCAATTCATGAAACAAGTCATAATCCCCACCTAGCAACCGAGACCCCCCCGACCCAAATACCAAAAGTTGAGAAAGTGCATCCTCCCACTGACGACGAAGAGGCTCAGACTGGCTTAAACCCAAATAATCATTAGAGGAAAAATCAATATACGGCTGGCCATTTACAGTCACCGTCACACCATGGCGACTCGATACAGGCCTCAATGAGCGAAGTTGACTACGGTCAATATCATCTAAATTCCACATCGAGATACATTAGCCGTAATCTTACAAGTTGGTAAAGGGGCTAAATCCCCAATCTAACCTTAATTTGAGATAATTTAGCATTTATTCTAGCAACAATCTGGGTAAAATCATTCCCAAAATGAGAAGGATCAAGAGTGGCCAATAAGTTAAGATCCCGCATTAATTGATCGATGGATTCCTCCAGAGTTGTCAATGTCCCTATCCGAATCCGTTTTTGTGCAATACGTTCCTCCGCTAATTTAAAATCAGGAGAATCTTCAGATGTCACCCGGACTCCCTTTGCTTTTGTATCAAAAAAGGCTGTATGCTGATGATATAATCGATCAAACCTAGATCTAAGGTCGGTATAACGAGTTTGGAGGCTATCCGCAGTAGGCACAGAGGTAGATGGAACTTCAAAGGCAACGCCACCTATTTTTCTGGAAAGCTCGCCATTAATACGATCCAATTCCCCACGCAATCTCTGAATCCGATCAGTAGGAGTAAGATCTATAGAAACTATTTTAGTCTTAGCATGTTCAACACCGGCTCCTTCAGCATTCTGCAATCCAAGCTCAACCAGTAGGGAATTAATACGAGGTTCAAATGCAGCCAAGGCTTCCATCTTCATTTTAGTTTGGGCATGCTCAGCAACCACGGCCAATTGACGGTGCTGTTCCATTTTGGCTTCACGTTCTTGTAACTCTTTAAAAGACATAAATCCGCCACCCCTTCCAGCCTCCCGCCCATGCACGTCAGCAAATCCCGACCGAGTAGGATCAAAGTGCTCAACCTTACCACTACTTCCAAATCCATGAATACCCGTTCGACGATCCGACACCGCAGCACCTGGTTGAGAAGAAGCAATTGAATCGACATACGAATTAAATTCACTCAAAAGTTCCTGATAGTCAGCATAAATATTCAGAAGATCTCTCGAGTTAGATTTCTTTTCCACTTTAGGCCTTTCCAAAACCCCACCCCGAATTGTAGCCACTACTTTAAAAAGAAAACTCATCCTAAAACTCCAAATAAATAAAAAATAAGTCTATACAATTTATCGAGAAAAATAGAAAAAAATCCCATTATACGCCAGGTTGTCATTCCCATGAAGGCAGGGATCTAGGTTTTTATCATTTTTGGACTTCATTCCCCTTCCTAGAAGGGGTGGCACGCAAAGCGTGACGGGGTAGTCCCAAGACTCAGGCATTACTGGAAACACTTAATAATACGGACAAATTAGAGTAAATTTCCACACACAAAAGGCTTGGGTTTTTTTCATTTTAGACTTCATTCCCCTTCCTAGAAGGGGTGGCACGCAAAGCGTGACGGGGTAGTCCCAAGACTCGACATTGCTGCAACAAGTGAATGGGTAGTCACGCTTTGTTAGTTGGCCAGATCACGGCATTTAGCCATGTACTAGGACAAGTTCCTCAAAAAAGACGGAACATCCAAATCAAATTCATCCAACGGTT
>CAZZBY010000120.1:0-3912 GCA_964652635.1 uncultured Candidatus Marinamargulisbacteria bacterium
CCTTCGTTGGAAACGGAATCCTCAACAATAACTACGCCTTAAAAAAGCAAAACCTAGTCGAAAATTCCGAAACCGTCACCATCGGAGACAACTTCGTCACCACCATCCTCACCAAGGACAAAAACTACTTCATCAACTACCGAAACGGAACCATTCGATTTAAAGACATCACCCCTTCTCGAAACCACACCATCCGCGTCAACTACGAATATTTCACCCCCGGAAGCACCTCCACCGGGGAAAATTCTGGCTATAAATTGGCCACCAAAGTAGCCACCGCCTACAAAAATAATAAGGTCGAAGCCAATGCCAACTATAAAACCATCGACAAAGACTTCGTCCCCATCGGTGAAATTCAAGAGGCCAAAGGATCTACAATCTTAAACGGAGGAGTCAAATATTCGCCCACGCAAAACCAATCCTACACCGTCGACTACCGCAGTCAAAAAACCCTTAAAAATGTCAGTACTGTCGACAAAGATATCTACCTCAATGAACAAGACATCAAAACCGGAGCCCGATTTTCGCTATTTAGCATCTTCGATAACACCGCAAGTGCTAGGCTCTTCACTCAAATCCAAGACGTCAAACCCGAAGAAACCACTCACGAAATTGATAACAAAACCTTAGAATTAGGCCTAACCAGTCGATTTGGATCCGATAAATTCCAAAACACCATCAGCTATCAACGATCAAATCTCCAATCTGATTACCTAGACAAAGCCCACTTAAGCGATACCGAAATCAATAATATTTCCTACCGAGGCACAATCCGATTTAAAAAACAAAGCTACTTCGGAAATATGTCATTAGATCCCTCCTTCTACACCAACACTACCGAAACCGCCATCCGCACCAGCACGGCAAACGAAAATACCTTCACCCGAATCAATACAGGATACGCCGCAACCCTCTGGGTTATTCCCAGTACTTCATTCAAAAATCAGCTTCAATATAGCTTAGATATCATCAAAACCGAAAGCAAAGTCGGCACCAGCAACACTAAAACCGAAAACCAAGTCAAAAACCTCCTCTATGATCTCAAATATGACCCAACACCATGGTTAAACACCCACTACCAATTTAACCGAAAGGAAGACCAAAGCCCAATTTCAAACCAACAAGGCGAGCTCAACCAAACCAACCTAGTCGAAGTCAGTAGACTTGCCCCATCTGGCCTCCTTACTCAAATAGGAATTAGCCAACAAAACATCCTCAATAAAACCCTCAACAACAGCTTTTTTAGCTACAGTACTCGTATCAACACCATCGAACGGAACAACAAAACAAGCAATAGCGAGTTTGATGAAAATAAATTCAGCTACAACAACTTTGAGCCCATCAAGGGAGTTTCCCTAAAAAAAACATATTATGAAATCAGCGATTCCGATGGAAATAGCATCATCAACTCAAGCACCACATCCAAAAACATCAACAGTCGCACTACAACACATTATGGTGGAGACTTAGCCATCGACGGAGAATGGCCGATTTTAAAACACATGACCTATGTTCTAAGCCTAGAAGAATTCACCGAGAAAAAAGAGGACCAAACCCTCTCCACCATCTCCACATCAAATCGAGTCACCGAAGACAATCCAATCACAAAACGCTACCAAAAACTCACCCTCAAACCCAAATATCTCCGCAACATATTCAATCGCTGGGCAGGACGAGATATCGGGATCTTCAATGCCTCCATCGAAGAACGTCTAGACCGCAGCATCCGGTCCAGACAATCCGTAGATTACAACAAGCTACTCACCAAAACCCCACTTTTCACCGAAGACTCCAGCCAACGACGCTATTACACCTTCGTCGCAGATTATGCGCCATTTAACCTCTTTAATATGAATGGGTCCATTACCACCGGAAACGAAAGTTATGTCCGAAAAAACATTGCAAGCTCCGCATCCGGAAGCATCTTTAAATCCATCTTAAACGGAACCCTAGGATTAGGGTTTAGCCCATTCAAATTTTTAGATGTCGAAACCAGCTACCAACGTAACCGAGTCAATCAGCTCAAATCCCCAAGCATCAACGTCACTGGCCACGACATCGAAAATAGCTTAGGAAAACTCACCACCCCATTAGGTGCCGCAAAACTCTATAACCGAAACGAGACCTATACCACCAAATTTACATTCAAAACATTGCCAAAATTAGACTTATCCATCGGAGGAAAATCCACCACCATCCTCGAAACCGTAGTCACCTCCAACATCATGACCAACACAATTACTCAAGATAGCGCCTTACTAGGCCTCAAATACCGTCCCTTATCCCCTCTCTCCATCGCCATCGACTCTGAGTTCAGACAAACCGAACTCAAAGGCGGTACTAAAGGAAACAGTACCACCGTCACCACCACTACCAAATATGACCTCTTTAGGTCCAAAAACTTTACTATCAAAATCGAGCATTCTTTCTCTCAAACCAAAGGAGTCGACCTCAATACCCTCTCCCGAAAAATCCAAGAAAGTGGTACTGGCGAAGTCATCCAAAGTCAGGTATCCAAGCAAGATTATTCCACACAAACCGGTAGCATCAGTGCTAATATTATCTTCCCAATGACCAATAGCCCGTATATCGATAACTTCACCATTGTTGCCGAAGGCCACATCAAATCCATCCATGACAGTGTTGTCAAAGAAAACAGTTACGATATTACAGGTATCATCCTAAAAGGGGTGCTAAACTTTTAAAAAAGAAACCCTAATTAAGCTGAGTTATGAAAAAAATTTTAACCCTACTCATTATCATCTGTTTAAGCACATTTGCATACGCAAAACCGATTCCATTCGCAGTAACATTGCTTGTCCAAGGAAAATCCATCGCCCCACAGCCACCCCTCATCACCGAACATGACATTACCTACATTTCGATCAACACACTCAAACAAATCACACCTCTATCCATCCAAGTCAATAACAAAAACAACAGTTACACCCTCACTCAAAAAAAAACCTCCACCACCCTCCTCATCACTCCATTTGCCCGCGAAGTTTTAGTCAACGGAAATACCTGCTTTTTCAACAAAGCCCCTCTCTTTTTCGAAAATAGCCTCTACCTCCCACTCGACACCTCATTAAGCATGCTCGGCTTCGGCATTTGCCCCACCGAAAATGGCTACGAAATCCGCCCCTCCAAACGAATTTATGCCGAACAAACCTTAGGCACCCAAGACCACCCTAATACCCTCCTCGCAAGTAGCGGCACCGAAGTCGCCTCCATCGTCGATGAACACCTCATCCCCATGCTCACCGTAGGCAAACCGCTCTACATCTCATTCGGAAGTACCATCCATGACATTTCAGATCGGTTTTTCTACGAAAAAAACACCTTATTGATTAACTTAAAAGACATCTTTCAAAAGGAAAATATCTCTGTCAAAGAAACTACAAGCAGCTACATCCTCACCAAAGCCAATAAAACTATTACGTTTTCCAAAACATCACCACTAGTCACTATCACTACACCGAGCTCTAAAACTCAAAAAGACATCGACCACACCGTCATCACAAAAGACGGCGAGCTTTATTTCCCAATTAAAGCTACCTTAAACGCCCTCGACTTGGCTTCCTATTGGGACAAAGAAAAACGCATCATCAAAGTTCTCATCAAAATCAAGCAAATGAATATCATCCAAACCGAAGACAATCATACCGAAATCCAAGTCATCACATCCTACCCTATCGAACGCCCTACCATCCAAGCCGAAGATGCCAAAAAAACCTATACCATTCAGCTCCCCGATACCAAATCCGTCATGCCCAAAAACATCGCAGACCCCATCTCCATCATCAATTCTCTTAAAACAACCACCACTAAAAGCAATACCAGCTATATGGAAATCATCACACCTCCAACCGCCGACAACCCCCATTTAATCCTCACCCAGTATGGACTCAC
>CAZZBY010000121.1:0-3907 GCA_964652635.1 uncultured Candidatus Marinamargulisbacteria bacterium
AAGCGTGGGACTGTCCTTTATTTCTGAGAAGCTGACTTTTTTGCCGAAAATACGGTGTTTGCCATTAACATTGCAATTGTCATTGGTCCTACCCCACCTGGAACGGGGGTAATGGCGGATGCAATTGGTGCTACTTGGCTGTAGTCGACATCACCAACGATGCGATATCCTCGCTCAGTGCTGGGATCATTGACTCGGTTAATGCCGACATCAATGACGATTGCCCCGGGTTTGACCATGGATGCGGTGACAAAGTTAGGGCGTCCAATGGCGGCACATAGGATGTCGGCTTGCTTTGTGATTTGCTCTAGATTTTTTGTTTTAGAATGACAGACTGTGACAGTGGCACTTTCGGCAATCATCATGGCTGCTAATGGCTTACCTACGATATTGCTTCGCCCGATGATCACGACATGTTGCCCTTCGATGGGAATGTTGTAGTGTTTGAGAATTTCTATGACTCCAAACGGAGTGCAGGATTTAAATGTGGGAAGTCCTTGAAGTAATTTACCGATGCTGACTGGATGGAAGCCATCGACATCTTTTTCTGCGGAGATTAAACTCAGCATTTTGTCCGAATCTAAGTCTTTAGGGAGGGGGAGTTGGAGTAAAATTCCGTGGACTTTTGGGTTTTGATTGAGTTGAGTAATGACGGACATGAGTGCTTCTTCGGTGATGGTGGATGGTAATCGATATTCAAATGAGGCCATGCCCATTTTTTCGCAGGTTTTTTTCTTGGATGAGACGTAGATCTGAGATGCAGGATTATCTCCGACTAAAATGACGGCTAAACCTGGTTTGACGGACATGGTTTTGATTTCCTCTGTGAGGCGGTCGATGATGGTGTCTGCGACTTCTTTACCGTTGAGGAGTCGTGTCATCAAAAACCCCTACTGATTGAGGACTTCTCTGACATTATCTTCGACACCGGCACTATCGAATTTGGAGTAGGTGCCTTCTTTGTAGCCTTGTTCTTGCCTGTTATGGTTGAGTTTATTTTTTTTGACGTACAATTCCATGACTTCTTTGGCGTCTAGGCCTGCCACTGTGCACATCGATACCCAAAAATGGAGCATATCCACGAGTTCGATTTTGATATTATCCCAATTTTCGGTGTCTTTCTTCCACCATTTCCAGTTAAGGCTATCGATGGCTTCGCAGGATTCCTGTCTTAGGGCGAGTTCAAAATTTAAAAACCATTTGCGTCTAATTTCGGGATCTTGAATGTCGGTGTAGAGGCTAGGGTTGATGCGTTGGTTAAGTTCGATTTGTTTTTTGAAAATGTCTTCTAATGTTAATTCCATGTTGGTGGCCCCTTTTTGTGCACTCTCTTTTTATAGCCTACTAAAGTTTGATTGTTTTTTGAAGGTGTCAGACCCTTATGTGTCCAGAAGTGTCATGTAGAGGTATGTTATCGTAAAATTACCTATTTACTTATTTATTTTATTACGCTATTAATTTAGTTTATGTTTTCATTTGTTCAAAGTGTGTCATTGATTGGGATTGAAGCGATTGGAGTTTCGGTGGAAGTGGATGTGTCGAATGGTCTCCCGAAAGAGTGTCTGACGGGGTTGCCGGATGCCAGTATTAAGGAGAGTAAAAATCGAATTCGGACGGGGCTTAAAAATAGCGGATTTAAATATCCAGCTCAGGTGGTTACTATTAATTTAGCGCCGGCGGATTTGCATAAAGAAGGGACTATGTATGACCTTCCGATTGCGATTGGTATTTTGCAGGCGACGGGGCAAATTTCGATTGCCGAAAAGTCAGTCTTGTATGTTGGAGAGTTGTCCTTGAAGGGGGAAATTAAGCCTGTGAGGGGGGTAGTGTCGATTTGTCACTTTGCGATGAAGCAAGGTGTTAAATATGTGATGATTCCACGCGAAAATTTGGAGGAGGCATCGTTGATTTCAGGTGTGATTCCTGTGCCGATTTCGACGCTGTCGGAGTTGATAGATTTGGACTTTTCTCGGTTTCAACCCCGGGAGTCGGCTATGGTGGGTAAGATTGTGGTGGATAGTGATTTGAAAGATGTTCGAGGTCAGTTTATGGCCAAGCGGGCGTTAGAAATTGCGGCTAGTGGATACCATAATATTTTGTTAATTGGATCTCCGGGGTCTGGCAAGACGATGCTGATTAAGCGACTGCCGTCGATTTTGCCGTTGATGTCGATGGATGAAAGTATTGAAACGTATAAGGTATATAGTATTTGTCGACGATCGGGGATGCAAAACCAATTTCAAATTGCACGGCCATTTCGGAGTCCACACCATTCGATTTCACATGTGGGATTAGTGGGGGGTGGCAAAGCTCCTCAGCCGGGGGAGATGAGTTTAGCGCATAATGGAGTCCTTTTTTTGGATGAGTTACCTGAATTTAATCGGCTATCTATTGAAGCTTTACGTCAGCCTTTGGAGGATCAGAAAATTCAGATTTCTAGGGCTAATTTTTCGGTAGAATTTCCGGCTCGGGTTTTGTTTTCGGCGGCGATGAATCCATGTCCATGTGGATATTACCAGGATTCTCGAACGGCATGTCGTTGTCATCCTCAGATGGTGAGTCATTATTGGAAAAAGATATCGGGACCATTGCTTGATCGTGTGGATATTGTTATTGATGTGCCACGGGTGACAGGGGAGGATTTTACCACTCCATTTTCGGTGTCTGAATCGTCTGAGATTGTTCGTGAGAGGGTGTCTCGATGTTGGGAGGTTCAGGCGGGGCGATTTGGATATCAGGGCAAGTGTAATGCCCAGATGACAGTTCAGGAAATTTCTAAATTTTGTGAGTTGAATGAACCCTCTCAGTTATTTTTGAGGGATGCGGTGAATATGGGGGTATTGACCGGAAGGTCATATCACAAGGTGGTGAGGCTTGCTCGGACGATTGCGGATATGGCGGGGCGTGATCAGATTGAATATTCTGATGTGGCTGAAGCGATGCAGTATAGGCCTAGTAGGGAGCTTAGTTAAATTGGTAGACTTGGGCTCATGTTAAGATTTTTTATTTATCCATCGTCTTATTCTGGCTCTGAAATTACTTTGTCTCAGGAGCAGTTTCACTACTTGTCGACAGTGCTTCGTAAAAAATCGGGAGATTTACTTCAAATTGTTGTAGAACGTCAACTTTTGATTGATGCTCGAATTGTGTCATTGACGACACGAATTTTGACGATTGAAGTCATTTCTCAGGTATCGATTTCATCAGGACGGCGTCGGTTAGTTTTGGTTCAAGGACTTCCGAAGCAAGATAAGATGGGCGAGATTATTCGTAAATGTACGGAGATTGGTGTGGATGATGTCGTTCCGGTGATGATGGCGAGATGTGTTCCGCAATGGGATGCGCGTCAGGCTGAACAGCGTGTGGAGCGATGGAGTAAGATTGCACATGAAGCTAGTCAGCAATCGCATCGTATTTCGATTCCGGTGATTCATCCATTGATGACATTGGATGAGATGATGACGCAATTTTCGGGTGCTGATCTTAGGATTGTTGCTTGGGAATGTGAGCAAGAAATCTCATTGAAATCGGTATTGCAAAATCCCATTTATGCAAATGCTCACACAATTGTGGTGGTGATTGGTCCTGAAGGTGGGCTTGAGTTTAGTGAAGCTGAGTTATTGCGGGCATCAGGATTTGTGACGGTGTCAATTTCGGATACAGTATTGCGGGTTGAAAATGCGGGATTTTTGACGCTGGGAAATATTTGGTATGAGCTGAGTTAGGGGGGGGGTGGTCTAAAAAATCTGATTACTGTCTATTTCGATTTCTTTACGTATTTTCTTAATTTTGCTACCTTCCGCTAAATAAATGGGCATCAAATCAGCTGATATTTTGATTGTTGGAGCTGGGCCTGCAGGGTCTACGGCTGCTTATTTTTTAGCCAAAGCTGGGATGTCGGTTGTTT
>CAZZBY010000122.1:0-3906 GCA_964652635.1 uncultured Candidatus Marinamargulisbacteria bacterium
ATCGTGGGTGTCGAGGACATAGGTACCATGGTCTTGATGGCCAGCGATATGGTATTGCACGACTCTTTCGGCAGGGATGCCTAAGACATAGTCCATGGGGTCAAAATGGTGGTTTCTAGATGAAACATAGATGTTGTTGATATCTAGTAGGATACCGCAGTCGGCAGTTTCAGTGATTTCTTTTAAAAATTCCCATTCTGTCATTTCGGATTCTTGAAACTCGACATAACTTGAGAGATTTTCGATGATAAAGGGGATGCCCATCATATCCTGAACGATGGCAATTTTTTCTGCGATATAGCGGGCTGTTTTTTGGGTGTAAGGAAGGGGTAATAGATTGTGCATATGGGCCCCACCGAACCCTGCCCAGCAGAGATGATCTGAAAACCAGGGGGGATTTAGGTAGGAAATGAGAGTTTTTAGTTTTTTAAGGTGGAGTTTATCGAGAGGGTTTACATTTCCCAGTGCAAGAGAAACGCCGTGGGGGATTATTGTGTATTTTTCTTTGAATGGTGCTAATGCGTTTGGTCCCTGGCCACCGTCTAACATATAGTTTTCGGAGATCACTTCTAGCCAGTTGATCTTGCCTGAAGACGACAAGAGCTCCTCATAGTGAGGAGCTCTTAGCCCAAGACCGAATCCTAAAAATGGAACATTAAACCGTTTATTGATTAATGTCATTTTTGAATTGATGCTTAATTTATTTTGCCGCTGGAGCTGCCGCTGGAGCTGGAGCTGCCGTTGTTGTTGTGACTGCTGCTTTCGCTTTTTTGGCGTGTGTAGCCGGTTTAACTGCTGCTGGAGCTACAGTTGTTTTTGTTGCTTTACAACCGTTAGCACCTTTGCATTTATTTTTGTCAACTGCTGGTGTAACTGCTGGTGTAGTGGCTGTTTTACAAGCATTTCCGCCTTTGCATTTATTTTTTTCAGCTGTTGGTTTTGCTGCTGGAGTGGCTGGTGTTGCAGCCGCATCTGTTGCGTGTGCAAGTGTACCGAAAGAAACCATTCCTGCTAGGGCTAACATTACTAATTTTGTCTTTTTCATTTCTTAATTCCTCCTGGAAAATTGTACTAATTGATCAGTTGAACTGAACAGCTGGCTAATATACTCCTCCTTTTTATAAACCTCAATTGTCGAAGCAGGATATTTCTCTGTTACTTGTCATGTTTAGATAACATTCATACAATGATTCTTGTGATTAGTATTTGTCTTTATGAAGATGATGGGTATGCGGGGCTTATGCCCTTTACCTTTATGAGGCCGGCCTATTCGTTGTTGCTTGGCGGGAGTACTTTATATGACAAAATGGCAGATTTTTTTCGGTTTGGTAACCTGAGTTTACATTGTCGCCCTGCGTTAAAACCTTATTTAAGGCGGATATTTCCTCACCATATTATTAATGATATTAACTTGGGATCTCCCTGTTTATTTGTGAATGGACGCTTGGTGATTACGTCTGTGATTTTTGATACTTTTATTGATCATTGTACAGGCCATGACATGTTGTATACCCATCGTGGACAGGTTGTTGCAGCGTATTTGGGTGGGCAGTCGTTGCGAAAAATGAAGGAGATTCTAGAGTCGGGCATTCCGTCATCGTCTGTGTTGATTGCGGAGTTTCGCCGAGGGTGTGTTGCTAAGGAATTGGATGATGCTTTGTTGTTGACCAAGCCTTGGGACTTGTTGGTTCATCATTTGCCGATGTTTACTCAGGATTTTGAACGTCTTGATTCTGGCGGAATTATTAAGGGAGATATGGCCCCTTATTCGGTAATTTATAATGAAAATCAGGTTTATATCGGTGAGCAATGCCAGATTGAAGACTTTGTCTTGATTGATGCTCGTAAAGGGCCGGTGGTATTGGCTAATAATGTGATTGTGCAGTCTGGATCTCGTTTAGAAGGGCCTTTGTATATTGGACCCTATTCTCAGGTGATAGGGGGATCGTTGAGGGCTTCTTCGATTGGATCTTATTGTAAGGTGGGTGGTGAAATCTCTCATTCGATTATTCATGATTATTCTAATAAATCACATTATGGTTTTTTAGGGCATTCGATTGTTGGGCAATGGGTGAATTTAGGGGCAGGGACGACGACGTCGAATCTTAAAAATACTTATGGCACGATTAAGGTGACCTGGGATGGTCAACAAGTAGATACAGGGCTTCAGTTTTTTGGGGCGATTTTGGGAGACCATGTTAAGGCGTCGATCGGGACATTATTTTCGGCGGGGACTCGCGTGGGGTTTGGGACAACGCTATTGGGCAACATGATTCATGATCGGGATATTCCGTCTTTTCGATGGGGACAGCCGATGCAGTATGAGCCTTATCCTCTGGACTCATTTTTGACGGTTGCGAATCGGATGATGAGTCGGCGGAATATCGCTATGAGTCCTGATGAGCGTGAATTGATCGCGTCTTTGTTATTGGGGCAGTAATGGCTGGGATGTATCGCTCTATTGTGGAGTCCTCCATCTATCCTGAGTTTGTTTGGGCGGCGGATACGCTGTCTCATGAGTCGATTTTTACGGAAAGTGATCGGGTGAGTACGGCGGTAGTGGAGGCTCCTCACCTGTCGTTTTCCTATGTGGGGGCCCGAGTGTCAGATGACGTGCTTGGGTTATTTCAAGCCGTGACTGATGAGTTGGACCTTTTAGGTCAGTTTCGTCGGTTATTGTCTGGGGATGTGATGA
Source organism: uncultured Candidatus Marinamargulisbacteria bacterium (assembly GCA_964652635.1). Classification (GTDB taxonomy): domain Bacteria; phylum Margulisbacteria; class Marinamargulisbacteria; order SXXA01; family SICP01; genus CAMCZW01. The sequence goes on from CAZZBY010000122.1 coordinate 2,696, forward strand.
ATTTTTCAGAAGGGCGGTCGGTGAGGCATCATCAAACTCGATCAATGACGAATTCGGGATGGTATGGCGAGGAGTTGAATCGGATTGCTGCGTTTTCGGATGTGGTAAGGGGGAAATTTAAGCAAATTTTACATATTGGAATTGGGGGGTCTGATTTGGGGCCTCGGGCGATTTATGAGGCGTTGCGACGGTATGTGGTCTCAACTTCAGGTCAAGTGATCCCTGTTTTTTTTGTGTCGAATTTGGATTCGGATGATTTATTGGATGTGCTTTCACGAATTTCATTACAAGAAACATTAATTGTGATTGCATCTAAAAGCGGGATTACGCTTGAAACAACGATGAATTGGACACTATTGTGCGACTATGCCACCCGCCAGGAAATTTCTCTTGGACAGCTGCTTCAATCGACGGTAACGGTGACTTGTCGTGGTGGGGTATTGGATGACCCGTCTCGATATTTGAATGTGTTTTATATTGATGATGCGATTGGTGGGCGATTTTCACTTACGAGCAGCATTGGAGCTGTTTGTTTGTCTTGTGCGTTTGGAGTGGATATTTTTCGTCGATTTTTATTGGGGGCTGGGCAAATGGATTGCCATGCTGAAATGCCATTTATTGCTCAAAATGGACCTTTATTAAATGCGTGGATTGGGGTGTGGGAGCGTCAATTTTTAGGATATTCGGCCAAGGCGATTATTCCGTATGCCCAGCCCTTGTCATTGCTTGTGTCGCATTTACAGCAATTGGATTGTGAAAGTAATGGGAAATCGGTAGATCGCTATGGCCGTCGGGTGACCTATCCCACGGGGGCGATGATTTGGGGTGGGGTTGGAAGTATTTCTCAGCATTCGTTTTTTCAATGGCTACATCAGGGATCGCATCAGTCGTCGATCCAATTTATTGGAAGCCGAACTTCTCAATGCCGTATGACGGAGTCTCATGAGGCGTTAAATCGTAATTTAGCTGCTCAGATGACGGCATTTATTCGGGGAGATCATCATCCCGACGACTTGCAAAAACACTGTGATGGGCATCGATCGACGACACTTTTATTGTTGGATGATTTAAGCCCAGAATCTTGTGGAGCCTTATTGTCTTTTTATGAAAATACAGTCATGTTTCAAGGCTTTATTTGGAATATTAATTCCTTTGATCAGGAAGCGGTTCAATTGGGCAAGAACTTGGCTTCTGAGCTAGATGATGGAACC
>CAZZBY010000123.1:0-3871 GCA_964652635.1 uncultured Candidatus Marinamargulisbacteria bacterium
GGCGCCCGCCATGCGCAACGAGTCCGCGGAGCCGCCGATGGTCTCGACGACGAGACGTGGGATTACCATCTTCGCCAACTTTTGAATCACCCAATATTCAACCCCGCTATGCGGCATAAAGCGATTGCTCTTCGCCGTCGGCAAAAACACCGTCGGTATCACCGCCCCACGTGTCCCCAACACCAAACACACTACGTCCCCCACACAAATCCGCAAGTCTACCTCGCTAGAAATCTCCGCAATATGCCGCCACTGCCCCCTCAACTGCCCCACCATCCCACTCAAAATATCCTGAAAAAATGCGCCAAACCGCCTCAAAAATCCGCCACTCGGCATCATCACATTTTGGATCGACGGCATAAACCCAGCCATAGTATATCGATGCCCATCGCCGACAAGCGGCGTCACCACTAACCCCACCTCCGGCCTCAGCTTCCGAATCGCCACCGCAATGTTGCAGGCAATTAAATCCTCACCATAGCCATTGGAAATGAGGTGGATTTTCATAAGTCATCACGCCAATACATAATAAGCACCTCGATACGTACCATGCTTCACAAGGTATCCGTAAGAAACCATTTCATTGATATCCATAATTGCAGTGTGATACGACACCTGATTTAACTCACAATAAATTGCCGTTTTAAGTAAAGGATAGTCCTTCAAATAATCCAATGCTTTTTTCTGACGTTGATTTAAATCCTGTTGACCTGAAATCGCTTTTTTCAAACTTTTTTTATTATAAAAAATGACTCTAAAAAGATAATCCATCGGAATAAACACCGCATCTGCCAATCCCGCATCCCGCATTGCATTATTAATTCTAGGAATACCTGTTCCCAGGCCTTCCACATAGTCGATATCTCTTAAAATCCGGTAAATTTTAGGATTTCTTTGAATCGATACTGTCCCAAAAATATCTTTTGTCATTCCTCTTGGAAATCCACCCGGACTAATAATTTCCAAACGGTCACTAAAAAGGCTGATTTGCACAGAGTCATAAGAAAAATAATCACGATGAACGATGGCATTAACCAAAACCTCTCTGAGAGCCTCTGTCGGATATTCATATGATTCTAGTCGTTGAATAGAGTTCCCAATTTCAATGGATCGCTCGCTATGATCTTTAATAAATTGCACAGCTTCATCAATGGCAGTGATCAAGTCAGTTTGCAAAAGCCGATGAGCCGCTATTTTAACCGCTTCTTTCCCAATAAACTTAACTAGCTTTACCTCAGACTGAGGATGAAAATAAATGGGGTTTTTTGCAAAAAATACTAATGCTGCATTTTTAATGCCTAACACGTTGCCAGATTTCGCTAAATGAGTACTCACCAAAAAACTCTCTAGCGAATGAGTGGTTAAATAATCATGGAGGCCACGGCGATCCAGATAAGCTCGCACTTTCAAAACATCAATATCATCGATATTAGCCTCCTGATTTACAGCATCATCAAAGGATAAAAATTGTCTCATGCGTAAATATTCCAGTTGGGTAGTTCCATCTAATCTCTGATTAGTACTCCCTCTGCGAACATACACAGCCCCCTTATAAGTAAAATAAGCGTAATCGGAAGACGTCTGGGCAATTAATAAAAAAACCACTTTATTTTCTTCACTAAGCACATGAATCGATACTTGAGGAACAGGTTTAATAGTCTGAATAACAGAAGAAATTTTTTGCTGAATTTGATCAGAATTTCCCAACAATCCAATAATGTCACCCTTATCTGAAACGCCTAAAAAAAGCCTCCCTCCATCCGTATTTGAAAAAGCAGTGATAGTTTTAGCAATTTCTTTAATATCTGAAGCCGATTCCTTACACTCCAGCTGTTGGGTTTCTCCATGGATTAACAGTGACTTAATTTCAGAAAAATTCAAAAAAACCCTCAAAAAATTTAAAGCAACTCAATAGTAATTTAACCGTAGTTTATGTGTGAATGACAGATACCTTATAAGTAATTCAATAGTAATTCAATAGTAATTCAATAGTAATTCAATAGTAATTCAATACCCTCACAAATATCTCCAACTACAAAATCCGCAGTTGTCCCTGTTAGCTCATAAAGCCCATATCCCGTCTTCACCAACATCGTCCGCCCAACCCCCGCAGCCTTACCCGCCAAAATATCCGTCTCTCTATCCCCAATCATCACACTCGCCGCCACATCAATATTGAAATCTACAACCGCCCGCTCAAGCAACTCCGGCATCGGCTTTCGACATCCACATCCCGCATCCGGCGCATGGGGACAATAATAAGTTCCATCAATCATCACCCCCTCCTGTCTCAACAACTCCACAACACGGGCTTCCACGGACAAATAATCCTTAACCGTATAATATCCACGGCCAATCCCAGCTTGGTTAGTCACAACAACCAGTAAAAATCCAAGATTTTTCGCAACTTTTAAAGCCTCAGCAGCACCAGGAACCAACTCCACGCCATCAGGAGTATGCAAATAATGCTTCTCTACAATCAGAGTTCCATCTCGATCTAAAAACAATGCGGGTCTATTACCTATAGTCATCTACCAGATCATACCCCGACACCCAAGCCAAAGAAAACACTCTTAAATGCAAGTTTTATGAGGTAAACTATCGATACACAGCTTAGCAAGCATAAATGCAAGTGATTATTGCCAATTCACAGGTGAAAAAATGTCAGGAATTCAAGGAATACAAGTCCAATTAGCAGAAGCTGGATTATCAAATCGCGCCAGGGTACTTCAACAATGGCGTGCCGAAATCAACCAGATTAAAGACGTCATTGGCCCCACCTTTAGAGACAACCCTCGCATCGAACACAATCTCACCGCCTCCACCGAGGCCCTAAAAGTCGCACTAAGTGCTCGACCCACCCTCACTCGGGCCGGAGCCCTTCTCAACAGTGTCAAAGCATGGCAAAACATCCGCCAAGATATTACCGAGAAAGACCCCACCTATGTCCGACAACTGCCCCCTTCCGCTCTCCTAAAAGCTGCTCCCACACTCGGCAAATCGATGACCACTCAATTACTCGCCCTGCAAAAAAGAACCGGCCTCTCTGAAGGATCAGTAAAAGACACCAAAAACGTCATGTTCACTGGGTCCGGCACCATGACCAATAGCCTAAAAAAAGAATTAGAATCTCTCATCAAAGGATTTTTAGACAACGGTATTGAAGATTTAACCGAACTTCGAAATATTTTGTTATTAGTTGGATCTCTCGGATTTAGCATTAACGCCGACCTCCTCCAAGAAATCAAAGTAAGTCTCAAAGAATTTATGGACACCCAAGCAGGCTCCATAACCAATCTAGATGACTTCATAAGCCTCCTCAACCTGGTCAAATCAATGACTTCATCAGACCTGGGAGATCCCGAAGTCAACATCCCCGATATGCAAAGCCGATTTTTTCAAGATCAGCTTCAAATCACCCCAATCACTCCCCTAGACGAAGAAGAATCAGACGGAAAAGCCCCTCTCCCCCCCCTCATTCCAGCAGATGTACGAGGAAAAGGCAGTTCAAAAACACCAATCACCACTACCACAAGTGCGGCTGCCAGCAAATCCAAAGGGGATAAAAAATCAGATACACTTACAGCCGTTGCAAGTACCGAAGTCAGCGCATCCAGCAAAAAAACTAGCCAAACCAGCTCTTCTCAAGATTCCGGAAGTGATGACGAAGAAAGCAAAGAACGCCTCATGAGTGAAATCAAACAAGAGCTCGAAAAACTCCTCAACGGCCAAATTGAAAAAATCGCAGAATCCCTATTTAAAGAAATCACAGAGTTTGTCAGGATCCAACTCGGCAAACACGCCGATCAAATTATGAACCTCACCCCCATCGGATACGAGGATAGCGAACCTGAAGAAGGCATCGTCGTAT